>JAFGTD010000256.1 GCA_016934295.1 Acidobacteriota bacterium | reverse complement strand
GGATAGTCGGAATAAGATGCCATCTGTTGCGGGTTCCGACCGTCCAGGCTCCTTGCAACTTCTGACAATACGGCGTATGTAAACTTCTGGCTTTGAATTTGCCCAAAAATCGAATTCGAGGGCATTCTATGCCGGAATCGGGGATTTAGAAAGGGATTTAGGGCATGCCTATAGTGCAAGAGCGCAACGCGGTAGACATGGCCCTCTGTGCCATCGCAGTAGAAACTTTGTGAGAAATGCGGGCTAACATCATTCCGTAATTTTGTCCCCCTTAATCGGGCAGGGAACGATTCCCCATATTTCCCTTGCATACTCCTTTATAGTGCGGTCGGAAGAGAATTTCCCGCTTCGGGCTACGTTGAGTACGGCCTTTTCGTCCCATGCTTCAGGATTACCGTAAAGTTCGTCCGCCTGATCCTGCGCTTCGGCAAATGAAGGCAGATCCGCCAGAACCATGTACGGATCCCCTCCTTCCAGCAAACCATCCACCAGGGGACGAAAGATGCCGGGCTCGAACATACTGAAAAAATCCTGCTCGATCATCTGCAGGGCCCGGCGGATCTCTTCGTTGCCGTTATACACGGCGAAGGGATCGTAGCCGGAACGGCGCCGTGAAACCTCTTCAGTCGTAAGTCCGAAGATGAAGATATTGTCTTTTCCGACTTCCTCAAGGATCTCTATATTCGCGCCATCAAGCGTTCCGATTGTAAGCGCGCCATTGAGCTGAAATTTCATATTGCCGGTTCCTGAAGCTTCCGTCCCGGCAAGGGAGATCTGCTCACTTAAATTTGCGGCGGGAATAATCCGCTCCGCCAGCGATACGCGGTAGTTGGGTACGAATACAACACGCATGTGAGCATTGACCTGCGGATCGCCGTTGACGACTTCGGCGACCTGGTTGATCAGCTTTATGATGAGTTTGGCCGCGGCATATCCCGGGGCCGCCTTTCCTCCGAAAATAAAGGTCCTGGGCATGAATTCGGCTTGCGGGTCGTCCTTTATCCGGTTGTAGCGCAGGATTATATACAGCGCGAGGAGAAGCTGCCGTTTGTACTCATGCAGCCTTTTCACCTGGACATCGTACATCGACTCAGGATTAATTGTCACCTGTACACGGTAGTTGATGTATCCGGCCAAATTGTCCTTGTTCCGCTGCTTGGCTGAACGGAAGCGCTCCAGGAAACCGGAGTCTTTAGCCAGTGGCTCCAACTCCCGCAAATGTTCGAGATCCGTGATCCACCGGTCGCCGATAGCCTCGGTAATTAAAGCGGCCAGGGGTGGATTGGCTTTTAGCAGCCAGCGCCGCTGCGTGATTCCATTGGTCTTGTTGTTGAATTTTCCCGGCCAGAATTCGGCAAAATCTTTCAGCAGAGAAGTTCGCAGCAGTTGCGTGTGTATTTGCGCGACACCGTTTACCGAATGGGATCCGACAATCGCCAGATTCGCCATTCGAATATGCTGCTGTTCGCCCTCCCCTACTATGCTCATCCTGCGCAGGCGATCCAAATCCATGGGATACCGGTTTGCGACCGTCCGCAGGAAACGTCCGTTGATTTCCTGGATTATCTGAAGGTGGCGGGGCAGCAGGTTTTCCAGCATGTTCAACGGCCAGCGCTCCAAAGCCTCCGGCAATATCGTATGATTGGTGTAGCCCGTGGTCTCCGTCGTGATATCCCACGCCTCCTCCCAGCCCAGTCCTTCCACATCGATCAGGAGACGCATGAGTTCCGGAATCGCCAGCGACGGATGCGTATCGTTCAGCTGTATGGCAACAAAACCGGGAAATTGCTTCCATTCGTGCCTGCCTACTTTGAACCGGCGGATGATGTCCTGGATGGAGCAGGATACGAAGAAATACTCCTGCTTCAGGCGAAGTTCCTTGCCCTCAAACATATTGTCATTAGGATACAAAACCTTTGTCAGGTTCTCGGCCAGCACCTTGTTTGCAACCGCATCAATATAGGAGCCGCGGTTGAAGTCGTCCAGGTCGAATTCTTCGGCCGCCCGGGCCGACCACAATCGCAGGGTATTTACAACTTCCCCGCCGTATCCCACAATCGGCAGATCATACGGCATGCCTATCACCGACTTGCCCGGAACCCATTTCCAGTGCGTTCCGCCGTTATGAACCTCGGTTTCCACCCGGCCTTCATAGCCCACATTGAAAGAGAACTCGGGATGGGCGACGTCCCACGGATAACCGTGTTTCAGCCAGGCGTCCGGTTCCTCGACCTGATATCCATTAACGATGCGTTGGTTGAAAATTCCGTAATCGTACCGCAGTCCATAACCGATGGCAGGGTATTTATAGGTCGATAGGGAATCAAGGAAGCATGCCGCCAGCCGCCCCAGACCGCCATTGCCCAATCCGGCATCGCCTTCATAATTGCGAAGCCGATTCCAATCCAGCCCTTCCTTCTGCATAACCTTCACGCAAAGATCTTCGATTTTAAGATTGATCACGTTATTACCAAGAAGTCGCCCGATAAGAAATTCCAGCGAGAGGTAGTACACCCGTTTAACGTCCCGTTTATGGTGCGTCTGCTGCGTGGCCATCCAGCGTTCGATAAGGAAATCACGAATGGCCAGCGAGAGGGCAAAGTAATAGTCTCTCTCCGTTGCGGTGAAGCTGTCTTTAGCCAGGGTATATCGAAGGTGGTGCTCGAAAACCTTCTTCAGGTTATTTACGGTCAAATTCAGCCGGGAAGAAAATGCGACCGAATCCCATTTTGGATCCTGAGATTCTGCGTTGTTTTTCATGGAAGGGATTCCTTTAGAATATTTGTTTAATAGCGCAAATAAGGGGCATGCGATTATACTCGGCCAAGAACGGCCCATTTCACAGCCCAAGGATGGATAGTCGGAAAAAGATGCCATCTGTTGCGGGTTCCGACCGTCCAGGCTCCTTGCAACTTCTGACAATACGGCGTATGTAAACTTCGGGCTTTGAATTTGCCCAAAAATCGAATTCGAGGGTATTCTATGCCGGAATCGGGGATTTAGAAATGGATTTCGGGCATGCCTATAGTGCGCGTCCCATTTCACACACATTTATCGACTAATCCTTCCAACCATCCGGCGGCTCGGTTCCGCCCTTTATTACGCGAGTAAGGTACATCCACTTGCCATCTTTTTTAACGAAAGTGGAGTACTCCCGACCCTGAGCTCGCAGCTCTATTGCACCCCTTTCTTCTTTCATCACATTCTCGGTCCACACCAGTTTCGCCCTGGCGGTATCACCTTTCACCGTAATGAGTAAATTACTG
>JAFGTD010000255.1 GCA_016934295.1 Acidobacteriota bacterium | reverse complement strand
GCTTTGGCCTCGCCGTAGCTCTTCGCAAGCGTGGCCCGCCACTCCGCCTCGGTGGGCCGGGAAAGCATGGAATTCCCCTCTTCACTCACGGAATCGATCAGCATCGGGACGTTCTTCGAAATCTCGGGCGCGGCATCGAAGAAGGATCTCACGGTGATACTGCACCCGTCGACGGTCGGCCCCCAACCCACGCGCGGTTTTTCTTTTCCCGGCGGAGCGATCGGACCGTACACGCCCATCGGCGGGTTCATCTTCGCCGCGACGGCATTGCCGATTGCGTTCAACCGGGACCATTCCATCTTCTGAAGCGCGGCAATGTCCCTGACGCCGAGCTCGGCGCAAACCCGCCCGGCATATTCCCGGGACTGCTCGGCGCCGGGGGCATCGCCGCCGCCGCCCGACTGGGCCGAGGCGCGATGGAACAGGCCCTCGGCCGAGGGCATCCCCATCAGCGTGGTTACCTTGGAACCGCCGCCCGACTGTCCGTAAATCATGACGCAGTCCGGATCGCCGCCGAAATTGGCGATGTTGTCCCGAACCCAGCGAAGCGCCTCCACCAGGTCTGTCATGCCGACATTCACCGAATCGGCGTACGCCGACCCGCCGATTGCGGACACGTCGAAGAATCCGAGGATGTTGAGCCGGTGATTCACCGTCACGGACACGACGTCGTGATGCCGGGCCATCTGCGCCCCGTCCTGCGAGGCGAGTTCGTAAGCGGAGCCGAAGCTGAACCCGCCGCCGTGAATGTAAAACATCACCGGGCGTTTGCCGGTCAGACCGGGGGTCCAGATGTTCACCCTGAGCATGTCCTCGCTCTGCCAGCCGTCGGACCACTGCTGAAGGAAGGTCTGCTCGCTGGACCAGTCATGCAGGTGCTGCGGGCAATTGGGTCCGTAAGTCAGAGCGGGGCACTCGCCCTCCCACGGTGCGGGCGGTTTGGCCGGAAGCCAACGGTTTTCGCCCCC
Source organism: Acidobacteriota bacterium (assembly GCA_016934295.1). GTDB lineage: Bacteria > Acidobacteriota > UBA6911 > UBA6911 > UBA6911 > UBA6911. The sequence continues at coordinate 7,081 of JAFGTD010000255.1, read as the reverse complement.
TGTGTCCGCCCCATACGGAACGCCCTTGAACGTGAAGACACCATCCTCGACATAACCGCGTACTTTCCCGTATTGCGTGTTCGCAACGGCCGCACGCGGCGTACTGCAGCTTGCTGCCGCCGCCCCGGGCGCGGCGGAGTTATTGTTGCCGCCGGAACCGCACGCTGTTCCCGCAAGCGCAGCTGCGCCGGCCGTAGCCGACAGCAGTAGCGCCTGGCGGCGATTGAGTTTGGTGCTGTTTTTCCAGTTCGACCTGGACACTTTGCCTCCTCTCGGGGCGCCTTGATGCCCGCTTGCTGTATTATGTCATTTTCATCGAATTTTCTATTGGGATTTTACCGCATTTGAATGCAAGTCCAGGGAGGAATCCGGTGGAATTTACCCGCAAATCAATTTTCCACCGGACAGTCGGCCTGGAATGGTACTCTTTTCCCCCGCTTACCTGGATTTATCATATCTCAATGTCACGATAAATTTCCCGCTGTCTTTTCCGGGAAGAACCTTGATTTCCATCCGTCCAAGCACTTCCGTGCCGACTCCCAGATCGGAAAGAGTTTCTGTTATTGTAGCCTTATCGTCTGAACCTGTTACATGCGCTTTAGTCAGCTCCCCTCTCCACAAGGTTGGACCGAAGGTATGTCTGAACGTGTATTCGCCCGGCACAATATTTTCGAAAACATACTCGTTCTTCCCTTCCACAATCATCTTTCTCTCAACCATTTCCCTGCCTCTGAGAAGTTCAACTTCCGCGCCTCTACCCAATGTCTGTTCCGTTCGTTCCCTGTAATAATCCGTTCCGCTATCAAACGCCGTAACCTCGAAATAATATTCTTCATCCCTGTTGAGACTGTGCATGGTTGCGGTATAAGCATCATAAACCATATAGTTGTTATAAAGCTTTCCGGGTTCGATGCCGTAGCGAACAACATAGCCGTCGGCTCCTTCGACAGGATGCCAGGCAAGGGTGGCGTTGCGGGGATCTTCCGGATCGCGGATAATCGTTACATCTTCAACCTCGGAAAATTCCGCGATATCAGGGTTGCCGAATACGCGCAAATCCTTGACTGCGAATTTTCCGTCATCATGGGTGAATATATTGGTTAATTTTACATACCTGGCTTTTACCGGCTCCGAAAGCTCCGTGTAATCGTGTCTGAGATCCGCCGTGTTATTGCTTTTGTCAATGAGCATCGACCAGTTTTCGTCGTTCTTTGAAACCTCAACCGTATAGGACTGATACCGGCTCAGGCCATTCCCCCCCATGCCGAAGCCAAACCCCCTGCCGAACGGTACGCTTGCATCATGCTGGTCAAAATTGACCTGCAGCGCATGTATATTGCATTCCTTCCCGAGATCAATTTTCATATATTCACCGGGATCCCCGGTTTCGGCGCACCAGTGGGTCATGAAATTCTCATCAACAGCATTGCCGGCTGCAAATCCTTCGAGCGTGGAGGATGCCTCGACGTATTTTTTATGGGATAAGAGCATCCACCCTGTAAAGTTATTGTCAATCGCACTTTCCCTGATGCCGGGATAATATTGCGGATAATCGCCGAAAGCAGTATTGGAGTGTATGACACCCTCAGGGTCCACTGCGGTAGGGAATAAAACGATCTCACCCCCTCCTCTTCCACCGTAGAATGCAGGGATCATACAAATAGTCCATAACCGCCCGTTCTTGTCTTTGAAGGTGCTGCCATGACCTGCTCCGGGGGCAAATCCGGTCGTTTTGAATGTCAGCGGATTATGCGGGGAATATTCGAATGGCCCGAGAGGATTATCCCCGACATAGACACCATGCGAATAAGTTAAAAATTCGAGACCGATGGCGGCATACTGCAAATAGTATTTCCCGTTATGTTTTATCATCCATGGACCTTCTATCCATGGAGACTCTTCAGGAAAATATTCCCTGTGCGAGAAAAAGGGAAATATCACATCTTCCTTTCTTCTTCGTTCGAACCCGTGAGATTCGTAGTCGCCGAAGAATAAGGTGACCGGATTGCCTTTCTCCTTGAAACCATTATCCGGATCCAGTTCAACAGCCTGAAACGGCAAAATCTGCGACCATCCCCAGTACATATAATAACGGCCGTCATCATCGACAAACATGTCCGCATCGCCGTATTCCCGGTCATAATAGCCCACCTTGCTCCAGACACCATTCTCGGGATCCGTGCTGGCAAACACGTCCCTTTGGCCTTTATCACCGGAAGCAATTAATTTTCCCCCGTCACTGACAACCGACGGACAGCCTCCCGGGAAATCCGGGGCGTCGACATAAGTCCAATCTCTCAGATTATCGGAATACCAATACCCTCTGCCGCCGGTTATAAACAGGAAATAATCATCCTGGTGAAGGACTACAACCGGTTCTCCGGCCCTGCGTGCTCTTTCTGACCCCACAACCACATTGAGGGGGTTACAAAATGTCAAAGGCTTATCCGTTATCCGGACAGAAAAGGTCTCCGATTTGTCTAGATTGCCCGTATCTTTTTGAACACAGGAAAATGAAGTACTTATAATCAAAATAACTGTTACCAGACGAATTGCTGATTTTAATGTCATTTTGTTCATGATGATATATCTCCGCTGACTTTCAGGTTTTGATCCTACTATCTTTCGGAACGATTTTGACTAAATATTTGCAAAATTGCATGGATATATTTACAGTCAGCATTGCGAATGATGGGAGGATTTCCAAGCTAAATAATTTTGCAGTAATAATGCGTTTCTGGTTTATGGGTCACAGGCAGATTCAAGAGTCACCGGCAGACGATACCCCTATATTTACAAATGAATAGGCCAACGGAGGAGCAATTATGCCATGTAAAACACATAAAATATTCGTTAAAAGTCTTTATACCTTTATTGTTTTCGTTTTGCTTATCTTGCCTGCATCGGCGCCTACCGCACAAACAGTTGAAGGAAACAGGGAAGGAGTCTATTCCGTACTCGATCCGCGCGGCATATGGCCACGGATCGAACGTATTCCACTAAGCCCCAGACCGTCATCCCTGGATGGAAAGCGAATCTATATGATCAATTCCTGGGGCAGCGGCACAGGATTTGAAGATTTATTGCCTAAGATTGCCGAGGTATTACGAGAGCGCCATCCCGGTATAGCTGTAACGATAAAAGGACGCAATACCGGATATTCTTCAGATGATCCTGAGCTGTGGCAGGAAATGCAGGCCAATGCCGATGCCTTCATTTATGCCGGCGCTCCATCCTCCTCCACTACCTCCTATGCCTTTAAGTGGTCGGCAAAACTGGAAAAGTTGGGTTTGCCCGGTGCCGTATTAATGTTTGATACCCTGTTGAGTGTTGCTGAGACTACTCGAAAACGGGAGGGTGCGGAAGTGCGCTATGTCGCCATCCCGTTCCCCGCGGAGACTATGAGCCGATCTCAAGAGAACAGGGCCATCGATGACATTCTGGCATGTCTGACTCTTCCTCTGGAGACTCATGAACAACGAATCGGTTACATTGAAGCGCCGGAGACGCCGCGTATTATGACCAGCGGAAGCCTCGATGAAATTCAGGAATATTTTTACTCTCAAGGCATGAGTGATGGTCTGCCAATCATCCCGCCCACCGAGGCTCGTGTGGCGGCAATGTTACGGGGCACGAGTCTCGACCCGAACACCGTGGTTGTCAAGGCCATGATGCCCGAAGGCCTGGGGGTAACGGTGGAAAAAGTCGCCGTCAATGCCGTCATGGCCGGTTGTGAACCCCGCCATTTGCCTGTGCTCCTGGCTACATTGGAAGCCTACGATAAACACAACCTTAATTCTCTTGTGCGCTCCACCAATGCGTTCTCTTTTATGCAGGTTGTGAACGGGCCTGTCCGACGGGAACTGGAGATGAATGCGGGCACTTCCGTACTGGGACCCGGCAATCATGCCAACGCCGCCATGGGCCGCGCTCTGCATCTATTCATTAAAAATCTAGGCGGAGGGGTTACCGGCATAAATATGATGGCGGTTGTTGGGAACATCAGTACCTGGCCGTTTATGTTTCCCGAATTTGAGGAGCAAAGCCCCTGGCAGTCCTTAAGCATGTCCCAGGGGTATAAACGGGAGGACAACACTCTTACAATGTTCACCGGCGGCTGGGCGCACGCCGGTAATTACGGGCACGTACGCTTTACACTGGACCATGTGGCCGCAGACATTGCTGAATTTGAGTTTCCAGTTGGTGCTGTAATCATCCTATCGCCCAAGCGAGCGGAGATATTAAAAGCTCAGGGATTTACAAAACAGGCAATAGCCGATTACCTGGTTGAACATGCAACAAAACCCCTGGGTGAATTACGAACCTCGCATTATTTCCGCGACACACCGGATACTGTCAGTAAACCTGACAATGAGGCCCATCGCGTATTCAGTCCTGGCAGTATCCATATTGTGGTGGCAGGAGGCAATGCCAGTCCCATGATGCAAGCATGGCATATGTACAGACCAATAACCGTTTCCATTGATAAATGGCGATGATTCTTCAGGTGCTCTTAAAAAGATGACGGTAGCTTCATTTTAGTTTTTGAATAAAAGAGGTGCAAATTCGCGCAAACTTCGCCTCCAGGACTGCCATTCATGGGCCGTTAGTGGAGATATATACGAGACGCTTTTAATACCCGACTGGTTTAACAGATCGGCAGCTGCCTTTACTCCCTCTGATCCCCGTTCCCGACTGCCGTAACTCATAAATACGAGTTTTACCTTTGATTTGTCGGAAATCTGATCCGGTGCGAGAGTACCGCCGCTGAAGAGGCCGATGTGTGAGAATTTATCAAGATTCGGCAGAGTAACCGATGTGGTCACCATACTTCCCATGGAAAGTCCTGCCATGGCACGGCTGCCCTGGTCGCTTAAAGTTCTGAAATTACCATCAATGAAGGGGATCAGGTCATGAATCATAAGTTCCGCATATGTGTCGAACGAAAAGCTGAAACGCGGGCGTGCAGCAGGTTGTTTGCCCTGGGCTCCCTGTCCTTTCCCGGCAGGTTTCGCCCGGGGCGGCTGCGGAGGGGCTTCGCCCGGTTTTGTTGCAGCACTGGTTTCCATAACAACGATGAACGGCTTGCTTTTTCCTTCCGCAATCAGGTTGTCAAGGATTATATTGGTGCGTCCCATTTCAATCCATACCCTTTGATCCTCCCCGCCGCCATGCTGCAGATAAAGAACCGGGTAACGGGTCGAGGTGCTTTTTTCATAGCCCGGCGGCAAATATATGAATGCCATACGCCAGGCGTCCGTTACCTTTGAAAAATAATTCTTTATCAGCACATCGCCGTGGGGGACATCTTTTAAATCGTAAAAGTCCCCCTCCGGATCCGGAATTTCAAAACCATTACAATCATGGCTGTAACCGATAAACCCGTCCGTAGCAGGATCCAGCACAACGGCACCGTCAACAATCATCCAGTAGTTGTGATATCCATAGTCCTGCGGTTCACTGGTATAGGTCCACACACCGTCGTCACCTTTCGTCATATCATAGGCGACGTTTGCGATAGCCACCTGCACCTTCTGTGCATCGGGTGCGTTGAATTGGAAGGTCACCCGATTATCTGCTTCAATAAACGGATACCGGGCACCATACATATTGTACGGTGAAGGATGTGCTGTGCCGGCAAGTTTGGAACTGACTGCAACCTGTCCTGTTTGGGCCAAACAGATTTCACTTACTGATATTGCGATCATTAAAAAAAATAATAACGCTTTTTTCATTTCAAATCCTCCTTGCGGTAGTTTCAAAGCGCCGCTCACTGAGCGGATGCATCATGGGGCGGCAGGAGACTTGATATATTGACCGATCCACTCGAAATAGATCGGGATGTTCGGGCCCGAAGTGTGACCGCCTTCGTGCTGGCGAAAGGCCAGATCGCCCCCGACCAGCGTGCCTACCGGCGGCAGAGGGGCGTGAACCCAGTCCGTGATATCGCTGCCGTATCCCTTCCTGCCCAGGACCTGATAGACCTTCGAAGCCAGGATGCCGGCGCGGTAACTGCCGGGGGCATCCACCCACTTGGGATCGCCCGGCTCCACGCCGTAGCTGATGAAGCAGGGACGCGGGGCGCACAGGGCGATGAGTTCGTGGGAATCGACCGGGATGTCGGAAGCGTCCATGGACTTGCCGTTGATGTCCGAGGCTCCGTATTTCAGGAAGTTGCCGCACATCCAGTGGTACTCACCGCTGCCAGTTAGATTTTCGACGGCTTCACCGAAATCGTGGCGATGGAGTTTGGCGCCGCCTTCTCCGGAAGAGGCGACCAGTGCAGCGGCAACGCGCGTGTCGAATGCCTGAGTTACCAGAGCGGCCTTGCCGTAACGCGACACTCCTTCGATAGACACTTTTTCAGGATCGACCTTTACATTGGGATTGGCCTCAAAATAGTCTATCAATTTGCCGACGCCCCATCCCCAGGCGCGCAGGGCGCCCCAATCTTCGGGCGAGCGGGGCTTGCCCTTATTGGCCAGGCCGATGATTCCCTGACGCAGGGCATTGCCGCCGCGGTCCGCCTGGATGCTGTTCGGGTTTATGGAGCCAAAGCCCCAACCGTGACTCAATGCCTGTTGGGAAACACCGCCCCCCATGCGGCCGCCAAAACCGCCGAAGCCTCCGCCGAACTGAAGAAAGAGCGGAACCGGTCCCGGTGTGTCGGCCGGGACTGTGAAGCCGGCCTGGATATCGACGGTGATGTCGGGAAATCCGCTATTGTCGACATGGCCGACCAGTGTCCGGGTGATTGTAGGTATGCCCTCGATTTCCTCTTCGGTGATATCGGTGACCTCCCATGTGACTTTGGGCACTTTGGCCGGGATACGGCCGTAGACCTCACGTTCGAAGTCTTCGAGGATTTCGGCCCGCCGCCTGCTCCACTGCTGCGGTGTGGTGACCTTTGTCCCGTCTTTCATGGTGAGTGCGTCGGGCATTGTCGGCATCCATGCATTGGCGGTAGCCTCGTCAAACCCCGGACCGGTCTGATTGCTGCCGCTCTTGCCGGGCCGCAGCGACTTGATGCCCAACTGGTCCATCATATTCTGGTGGTCGTTGTACCCTTCCTCGATCCAGG
>JAFGTD010000254.1 GCA_016934295.1 Acidobacteriota bacterium | reverse complement strand
GGTTCGTGTCGCCAGACCCGACGGCTCCATTGAAAAACTGGATTGTCAATCCGATTCCATACAAGAGCTTTTCGGGACCGAGGGACAATTCGGAATCCTTACGGAAATCACACTGCGTGTGCGGTCTAAACCGGAGTACAGCGGCACCTGTTTGTTCACTTTCGACTCACCGGACAGGGCCATGGAATTCATCGAGCGCCTCCATAACGGAGGCCAACAGCCCTCGCACATCGTTTTTTTCGACCGGAGCTACATGATTCAGGAAAACAGGCTTTTTCAGGAACAAACCGGCCGGAAAGAATCTGTAGTTCCGGAACAAGATGCGGTTCTTCTCCATTTCGAGACTCCTGAAACCGAGAAAAAATTCCTTTCCTCGCTTGACGGCAAAGAAAACCAGTCACCTGAAATCCGGATAGCCGCCCGGTATCTTTGGGCTGACAGGTATTTCCCGCTTAAAGCTCAAAGGATCGGGCCCGGACTTCTAGGATCGGAGGTTGTCATTCCTCAGACCAAGGCAGCTCATTATATTGCCAAGGTCCGTAAACTTGCCCGGCCTTTCAACATTCAACCGGCCATTGAAGTGATCGTGTGCCGTCATGACAATTCCTGCTCATATCTGGTTATCGTTGCTTTCAGTTGTGACTATGCCAAATTTATACACTATTTACTGAGCCTGTTGTTTATCCAGCTATCCGTCAGATTGGCGGTACGGCAGGGCGGGCACCCTTATGGGATCGGCATTTGGAACACTCCGTTTGTTCAGAGCAAGTACAGCCGTATCGATCTGGATAGACTTAGGAAACGTAAACGCGAGATAGATCCTTATGAAACCTTGAATCCGAACAAATTTTTTAAGATCAAAGGACGATTCCACAACATCCCTGCACGGTTCATGCATCCCTTGATATTCCAGCCTATTATGGCCTCAGCCCGCTTCTTCACACCGGTATTGGGACTCTTCGCCAGATTATTCGAACCGGCAAGGCAAAGCCGTTGGGATGTTCCCGGGCAAGAGGATAACCAGGGTAAAAATCTTTTGCACCAGAGTGCGCAGCGCTGCACATCCTGCGGTTCGTGCATATCCGTCTGTCCGGCCTATCACATTACCAGAGACGAGCTGGTTGCAGGCAGGACGAAATTGCGGATGGCCGAGGCGATGATGAACGGGATTGGATTGGAATCCATAGAAGCACACGCCCCGTTTCAGTGCCTGCACTGCGGCTTGTGCGAAGAAGTCTGTCAAACTCATTTGCCGCTCCGCGACTGCTATCTCGTCCTTGAGAGTTGGCTCGAGAATCGATTCGGATCACCCGCTCAGACCGTACAGCAGTTCATTGAAAAACTGGACAGCAACCGGGACTGCGTAAAAGAGGTTTTCGGTCTGGATTTGCCGGATTGGGATCCCGGCGAAAAACTATCCCGCGTTCCGGTGATAAAACGGCCGTCAGCAGGAGACGAGGCATGATCCGTCACAAACGCCTATCACCAAAGCCCACACCTTCACGATATCCTCTCATCACACCCTACCGTATCGTTCGCAGCGACAGGTGCATCAACTGCGGCACCTGCATCGAGGCCTGCATTTACGATTGCCATTTTCGGTCAGAAGAAGATCCCCGCAAAATGGCTGACCCGAAAGAGAACTGCTGTCGGAACTGTTTCGCCTGCATCAAAAACTGTCCGCGAGAGGCGCTGAGCATGCACATGAGCGGGGAATTCCTTGCCCTGGGAGACCGGACTTACACACCCGACCGTATCCGTTCCATTTCGGAACAGGCCGAGCAAGGCAAGATCCCGGTCAGCGGAGCCGGTTATCGAGGCCGTTTTGCAGGAGATTACTACGACAATATCTGGACGGACATGTCGGAAATCGTACGTCCCACACGAGATGGAATCCACAGCCGGGAACACATCTCCACAACGGTCACTCTGGGACAGATGGTGAGTGATCTGTGCGGGATGGTGTTCGACAAAGCCGGTAACTTAAAATCTTTGATCCCCCTTAACCGCGAAATTCCGATCCCGGTCATATTCGGCCTGATGCCGTTTGATCCCGAACCGGCGATTCTCTCCTCGCTGGCTTTGGCAGCGAGCAAACTGACTACATATATCACCGTGCACGCAGAAAACGCCACCGAGGCACTGAAGGATTACTACAGCCATCTTCTGATCCGTATAAAACAGGAAGAAATGACGCGGTTCAAGGACATCATCGAATGGGCAACGATCGTCGAGTTCGAATCCGATAAGGATCCTGTCGCTGCCATTGCCAGGGCCAGGGAGATCAATTCCAATGTGCTCACGGTCATCAATGTTCCTGTGTCGGAATCGGCAGCAAAGACAATACTTGAAATCACGCGCAAGGGTGCCGAGACCATTCACTTGAGTGCCGATATTCACGGTATGAGCCGGGACGGCATCAGCCTATTGGATTCTCTGCACACATCCCATTCTCTGTTGGTAGAAGAAGGATTGCGGGACAAGGTCACTCTGGTAGCCTCAGGAGGGATCGCGGCCGCCGAACACATACCCAAAACCATTATCATGGGTGCCGACGCCGTTGCAGTGGACCTCCCCTTATTGATTGCCATGGATATCGTAAAATGGGTCCCGGACGAAAACGGAGGCGGCCGTCCTACTCCTAAAAACATGGAAAAGCTCGATCCCCGCTGGGGAGCATCACGCGTGATCAACCTCATGCTCTCCTGGAGGGATCAGCTGCTGGAAGTTCTGGGTGCGATGGGGCTGCGGGATGTGCGCCGGATGCGAGGAGAAACCGGCCGCGCCATTTTTGCTGACCAGGCGTACGGGGAATTTTGTGAAAGACTCAAAAAAATGCCCGGGAACGCCCCTATAGCCCGTTCATCCGATTCTAGAACAAGCACGGATGAGCCGCTGTTCCATATAAAAGCTGAAACCATTCCGGATCGGTTCGCCATAAAGCACGGGGAATGGCGTGTCGTCGTCGACCGCACCCGCTGCACGAACTGCAGTCTCTGCGCGGTGACCTGCCAATATAACGTCCACCGGCGGATCGAGGGCAAACTCCGTTTGGATGAACCGATTCACAGCCGTTGTATCGGTCCGTCATGTAAAGAAAACGACTGGTGCTGCGTCAATATCTGCCCCTGGGATGCTCTGGAAATCGAGAAGGATCCGATCGGTACGGTCTTGGGCGATGCCCGCTGGACGCCGGAACTGCTGCGGGAAACATGGCGGATATCGCAAAGCGGTTCTCCAACGGTGCTGAAACCCGGGCAGTTGACCGGTGCCTCCGAAGGCGGATTTGACAAGCTGACGCTGGCAACATCCCAAAAGGACGTGAAGCCGTCAGAAGGCCGGGTGGATTTGTCCATACCGCTGAACAGACGAAATACAGGCCCGAAGATCGATATCTCTCTTCCTGTATATGGTGGCGGGATGTCCTACGGATCCATCTCCCTGAATGTCATGGTGGGTCGGGCCATGGCCGCGAAAAAAATCGGGACCTTTACCTGTACGGGAGAAGGAGGCTATCCGGACGAGCTCCTTCCATACGCGGATCATATTATCACCCAGGTCGCTACTGGGCTATTCGGAGTCAGAGAAGAGACGATACAACGAGCCAGAATGATCGAGTTCAAGTACGCTCAAGGAGCAAAACCGGGCCTGGGAGGGCACCTGCTCGGCGAGAAAAACACGCTGGAAGTGGCAGCTATGCGCGAAGCGGTTCCCGGGACGAATCTGTTTTCTCCCTTCCCCTTCCACAGCGTTTATTCCGTAGAGGATCATAAAAAACATGTGGATTGGATCCGCTCCATACATCCGGAGGTGCTCGTTTCGGTCAAAGTCGCCACACCGGCGGACGTGGACATGGTCGCTGTGGGAAGTTACTATGCGGGAGCGAACATCATCCACTTGGACGGAGCCTACGGCGGCACAGGGGCGGCTCCCGATATAGCCAAGAAGAACATCGCCCAACCGATTGAGTATGCCACCGCAAAGGCACACGAGTTCCTTGTTACTGAAGGCATTCGGGATGAAGTCGTCCTCATTGCCAGCGGAGGCATTCGAACCGGAGAAGATATACTCAAGGCCATCGCCCTGGGTGCGGACGGAGTCGTGCTCGGTACGGCGGAACTGGTGGCTATCGATTGTGTCCGTTGCGGCAATTGTGAGCGGGACCGCGGCTGTCCGATCGGCATCGCCACTACCGACGCACAGCTAACCCCGCAAATGACTTCCGACTGGGTATGCGGCCGGATCTGCAACCTCTACAAGAGTTTGGCCCTCTACATGGCGGATCGCCTGCGCAACCTTGGGATGAACAGCATACAGCAGTTGCGAGGCCGATGGGACCTGCTGACAGTGGTGCCGGATCCTTTGGCCGTCGAG
>JAFGTD010000253.1 GCA_016934295.1 Acidobacteriota bacterium | reverse complement strand
GCTCTGCGCCACATGGCGGAAGGACGGATTCTCGCTTCCGTTGAAGACAATGCGCAGGGCCCAGCCGCCTTCGCGCGCGGCCTCCTTTACCCGCGACATCCGAACATAGGATTTATCAGCCAGCTTCCAGTCGAAGGGAGAGGTCCCCAATTCCCGTTCCATTCCCGGATTATAAATAAGATTGTATTCCGGGTACTTGCCCTTCCGCTCTCCCAGATAATCCGTCCACATATCTCTGGACTTCGAATATTTTCCGGCCCGGAAAAGGAATGCGGCATAATCGCCCGCCAAAGCGTCGTCCGCGTAAAAATTTCCCCGGATATAGTCCCAGCATTCTTCACACTGGTCGGCATCGCCGTTTCTTATGAGGTAGCGCAGATAGGCTCGGGCAACCGCCGCATCGGACGGGATGCCGTATTTCAGAGTGTCCGGGAAAACGAAGTCCGGCGACAGGTAGGTTTCAAAAACGCGCCGGTGATCAGCCGAGGACTTCTCGAGTATGTGCGACAGGACGCCGAGGGCGGCTCTCTGCTGCCGGATGCGTATGTAGAACTCGGCCGCCGGCCAGAGTGTCCGGATATTGTTCGGCCCGAATTCCACGGCGCGACGATAACAGTCCCGGGCTGCATCCACCTGCCCGGCCTCCAGCAGAGCCAGGCCCAGGTCGCACCAACGATAGGGATTGGCCGCATCCCTGGACAGGATCTCCCGGTAAAGCTTAATGGACTCCTGAAGAGCGGCAGGGGTTGCTTCTCTTCGCAGGGAATCGGCTTTTTCGAGGAGCCGTTGGTTGGATCCGGGAAACAGAGTGGACAGCATGCGCTGAAGCGGGAGGTTTTCACGAAAAACAGTTTCGAGCAGGATGCCGGCCAGGGCGAAAAGAATTAAAAGAGCTCCCAGTACTATGCCCGCTTTTTTCACTCTCGCCCCTCCCGGGTGCAATACAGTCGATAGATTTTATATCGTCCGGAACAGAGTTCAACCAATAAAGAAAAATGGATTGTCATACAATCGTAATACATACAGCTGTGCCATGTAGGACAGATGCAATACATAAGAGATTGAAGATTACAGATTGAAGATTGAACACAATTAACTGGGATTAGATAATAGTTTTGATAATCGATTTATTCTTGACCCCAAAAAAGATGGATGTGGAAACATCGCCGGTACTATGCGATATTTCTGCTTTCCGATCAAATTGAAATTTTTTAGAATCGAAAATTATGAAAACAATCAATCGAATGGTTTATTGTCTCTTATTCTCAATGCTTTTCATCCCGGCCGGAATTGCGCAGGAGCAAAGTTTCCGGCTGGAATCACCGGACGGAAAGCTGAAAATCGACATTAACCCGGAAGAAGAAGTTCAATGGAGCCTTCGGTACGAAGACGATGCAGTGATTGAACGCTCTTCCATATCCATGGCTATTGAAAACGGGAAAGTGCTTGGAGAGAATTCCCGCCTGCTGGAATCCGAAAGGAAATCGGTCGACGCGATCATTCCCTCGCCGCTGTACAAAAAAAGCGAGGTCGTCGACCGGTACAATGAGCTGACACTCCGGTTTGCCGGCAGCTTCAGCCTGATTTTCCGTGCCTACAACGACGGCGCGGCCTATCGGTTCGCTACATCGATGCCGGGAGATATTCATGTGGCATGGGAGGAATGCAATTTCAACCTGGCGGAAAATCACAGGATAATAGCCCCTTACCTCGAATCGCACGAAGAAGACATTTACGCCAGCTCATTTGAAAGCCTGTACCAGTTCGTCCGGATTGCCGATTTCGACATGGAGAAACTATCCTATACACCCGTAATCATAGATCTGGGAAACGGGAAGAAAGCGGCGATTATGGAGATCGACCTGGAGGATTATCCCGGGCTTTTCCTGAAGCTCAACAGGGAAACGCGCCGGGGATTCGTTTCGGAATTCGCCCGCTATCCGCTGGAAGAGAAACAGGGAGGACATAACAACCTTCAGGCATTCGTCACCAAACGGGCCGATTACATCGCCCGCACCCGGGGCAGCAGGATGTTCCCATGGCGCGTCCTGGTGGTCAGCACCGAGGACCGGCAGCTCGCCGGCAATGACATGGTCTACAGGCTGGCGTCGCCCACAAGGATCGACACGTCCTGGATCAAGCCCGGCAAGCTGGCGTGGGACTGGTGGAACGACTGGAACATTTCCAGAGTGGATTTTCCGGCCGGTATCAACAACCCTACTTACAGGCATTACATCGACTTCGCTTCCGCCAACGGCATCGAATACATTCTCCTGGATGAGGGATGGAGCGAAAGCACCGACCTGATGAAGCCGATCCCGGAGATCGACCTGGAAGAGCTGGTTGCATACGCGGACCGTAGGAATGTCGGCATTATTCTCTGGGCCGGCTGGCTTCCCCTGAACCGGCGGATGGACGAGGTTATGAGCCATTATGCCGCCATGGGTATTAAGGGCTTCAAGGTTGATTTCATGGACCGGAACGACCAGGAGATGGTGCGGTTCTACTACCGCACGGCGGAAACAGCCGCCCGATATAAGCTCCTGATCGACTATCACGGCGCCTACACCCCGACCGGATGGGTGCGCACGTGGCCGAACATCATCACCAGCGAAGGAGTGCGCGGCCTGGAATATCAGAAGTGGGAGCAGGTGGATGCCCCCCGGCACAACGTATCGATTCCGTTTATCCGGATGCTGGCCGGCCCGATGGATTTCACGCCGGGAGCCATGAAAAACGCCGGCAGGCAGAATTTCCGCCCTATTTTTTCAGCCCCGATGAGCCAGGGAACACGCTGTCACCAGCTGGCCATGTACGTGGTCTACGAATCGCCGCTTTCGATGCTGGCCGACAATCCCACCCAATATCTCCGGGAACAGGAAAGCGTCGATTTTATTACCGCCATCCCCACGGTGTTCGACCAAACGGTGGCCCTTGAAGGAAAAATAGGAGAGTACGCGGCGATTGCGCGGCGCAAGGGCGCAAACTGGTACGCGGGCGCCATGACCAACTGGGATCCGCGTGAGATGGAGCTGGACTTCTCGTTTCTGCCTGAAGGCAAGTATGAAGCCCTGATATTTGAAGACGGCATCAACGCGCACCGGGAAGGCAG
>JAFGTD010000252.1 GCA_016934295.1 Acidobacteriota bacterium | reverse complement strand
TCCTGCAGCGTTCCTTCCTCCACCATCTGCATAATGGATACGCAGCCTTTGCCTCCACCCACCATAGCTGCATTGAGCGGGCGGGTATCGTTTTCAGTTTCCGAATACGTATAGACCATTCCATCCTCCATATAGCGATCCATTATACATATCCCTCAGCCGTTTTTTAACCGGCAGGAATATTTCATATTTTATCGGCAGGATAAGCATGCGCACCGGCAGAAACCGGGCTCCCGTTTTTTGCGCGAAAGCATTTCTCTTCGTAAAAGCGGCACCGGGATCGCCCGTCCATGCTCCCGAAAACGGCGGGAATTATGGGGCTGCCTGCACCATGGCGATGCGCCCGCGACGCACCGAACGTTCATCGGCACGTTCGGGCGCCGCTGCCTGTAGGCGTATCCCTCAAGGCAAATAAGGTATCCTTCAACCGCGCGGCGAACGGATTGTCGGATAAGGCGCTTCTCTTGAAAATTCGATTTTTCTTTTTCTGCGGGCGGCTAAGATCCGGGCAGGTAAACCTGCATTCCCATCAAAGGCCATATAAACTGCACGGCAATATAGGTCGCCGCCATGAGAAGGATGCTGGCCGGAATGCCGTACATGAAAAATTCGCCGGTTGTGAACTGCCTGGAATTGTAGGCGATGGCATTGGGAGCCGCACCCACCAGCAGCATAAACGGCATTCCGGCAACGACCAGGGAGGAAAACAGGATGACTTCCCCTCCGATGCCGAGATAAGGCGCTATGACGAGAGCCACCGGCAGGGCTATGGATATGGCAGCCACGTTCATGATGAAGTTGGTCATTACCATTACCAGAAATGCCATGCCTAGGATAAAGAAAATCGCCGGCGCATTCTGAAAGAGAGTCAGCCAGTTGACGGCCATCCATTCGGCCGCCCCGGTTTCCCAGAGACAGAAGCCGATCGACATCGCCCCGGCGAAAAGCAGGATAATGTTCCAGGGAATCTCCTCGAGGTCGTTGATGTCAAGGATGTTGACAATAAAGAAAAGAACCGTGCCCCCGAGTATAATACCGGTCTTGTCCAGCTGCGAAAAAGCCGGGACAAATTGTTTGAGGGAAATTATCAGAATGGTGCCCGCCACTATAAGCGCGGCCAGAATCTCTTTCGTGCTCCATGCCCCGAGTTCCCGGTACATCCTTTTTGCCCTGTCTTTCAGGCCCGGGATAACGGCCTTCTCCGGCTTGCAGAAAACCATGAAGAATACCCAAAGCAGAATGGTCATGCCCCAACCGATCGGGAACATATAATAACTCAGCTCGAAGAAGCTGATTTCCGTATTCGCGATATCTTTGAAAAAACTGATGGCAACGGCGCCGCGGGCCGCTCCGAGCAGGGTGATGACGCTGCCGGCCCCGGCGACATAAGCCATGCCTATGAAAAGGCCTTTCCCGAATTTAGTCGGGGCTTTTTCGTCGGTGTAGAGCGCGTATATTGCCATCAGCAGCGGAAACATGGTGGCCGCCACCGCGGTATGGGCCATGATATGGGTCAGGGCCGCCGTAAGCACGAAACAGCCGAGATAGATCATGCTGGTCTTTTCACCGACGATGGACAGCATTTTATAGGCGATCCTCCGGGTCAGCCCCGTTTTGGTAAAGACCGTACCGATGACGATGGATCCAAAAATGAAAAGGACGGAGGGATCCATGAAGTCGTTGAAGGCTTCTTTCGGAGAACGTATGAGAAACAGTGCCTGGAGCAGCCCGATCGCAAGGCTCGTAACGCCGATGGGCACCACCTCAAACACCCACCAGGTGGCCGCGAGCAGAAATACGGCAATCGCGCCCTTCCCTTCCTTGGTCAAAAGGAAATGCTCGCCCTGCGGATCCACGGCGTCCGGCCACATGGGACAAAAATAGACCACTAAAAAGAGAGTTATCCCCAAAAGCAGGAAAAGGACTTTCTTCCAGTCAATAGAAGTTGCAGAAGCTTCCATTTCGATTGCCCTATCGGTTTTTGCCATCGTTGCAGATCCTTATCGTCCATTACCAATATAACGGACCTTAGCAGCTCCTGTTATACGGAACATCAAGTCCACATATCCGGTAAAGTCTGCATAATTGTTCCGGAATCGTCAATAAGAACCGGCAATTTCAGGGAGGCCGGCAAATGCTCAAGCATTGGATAAAAACCGGGAAAACAGCCTCCGCCAATTTACCGCCTGTTTATAATGACCGTCATGCACGGTTGCCTGCCTATGAAGCCGGGTTTTTTGAGAGGGGGCGCGCTTCACCCGCATATCAACCGGCATGGTCCGGAGCGCCGGGTGGCGCCGCAACAACGGCCGGTTCTTCGACAATATTTGCTCGAATCAGGATGAAGCCTTTTGAGCCGCATGGATCTTCTTGACCAGTTCATCGATATCGCAGGGCTTCAGCATGTAATCGAATGCTCCATACCGCATACACTCGACAGCGGAATCGATCGCTCCGTGGCCTGTAAGCAGGATTACGGGTTGTTTGGGTCGCATATCCAAAATGCTTCGCAACACGTTTTCCCCTTTTTCCTTCTCGAGCCTCAGGTCCAGAACAACCGCGTCATATTCGTTTTCTATAAGCAGGTTGAGAGTATCGGTGCCGTTATGGCAGAAGTCCGCTTTCATTCCACGCCGGTCCAACCGCTTTGCCAGCGCCGCAACAAAATCCTTTTCGTCGTCGACGAGCAGTACCCGGACCAGCGGTTTCTGTATCTCCGCCTCCAGGGGAACAACCTGTACCAGTGGGCAGGTATCTTCATCCGTTTTCTCATGGATGAACGGCCAGATCTTATCGACGGCATCGACCAGGGTAATAAATATATGGTCCTTCCCGATCTTTTCGTAGAGGTGGGACCGCCGCAGCGTGTCCACGACATCTTCGTTGAAGCCGCTGAAATAAACGTCATACCCGCCGGACCGGAGCCGGTCGATGAGAAGCGACAGCATATCCTCGCCGGTAGCGTCTATTTCGTTTATACCGTCAGACTTGAACAGAATGGCTTTCAGCCCGGGCATCTTCCGGACGCGATCCAGAACCTCGTCTTCCAGGTAGCTCGTATTGGCGAAGAAAAGAGGGCCGTCAAAGCGGATGACCGCAAGGTGCTTGCATTGTTTGAGACGGCGGCGCTGGGCGGAATGAAAGTGACCGTCGGACCAGAGCGACAGCTCGGCCACCTGGGGTTTCATTTTACCGTAGAGGAATATGCCGATGGACAGCGCGACACCGATGAGGATTCCCCTGTCCAGATGAGGGGCGAAAATCAAGGTCGCCACGAAAGAAACGATGCTTATAATGCCGTCGGACTGCTTGACTTTGTACGCGTGAACGACCCCCTTGAAATTCACCAGCCCGATGACGGCCATCATGATGACGGACGCCAGCACCGACTGGGGCAGATGATACAGGAGAGGCGTGAAAAACATCAAAACGACGACAACAACGGCGCTCGTTATTACGCTGGACAGGCCGGAGACAGCCCCGGATTGTATATTGACGGCGGAGCGCGAAAAAGACCCGGACACCGCATAGCTCTGCCCGACAGACCCGAAAATATTCGCCAGGCCCTGCCCTATGAGTTCCTGGTTGGGATCCAGGCGTTGTCCCGTGCGGGCCGCCATGGCTTTGGCAATGGAAATGGCTTCCATAAAGCCGAGGATGGAGATGATAATGGCGGCAATAAAAAGCTGCCCGAAAACCGATCCGTCCCATTCGGGAATCGACATTTTCGGCAGTCCGCCGGGAATGGTCGCTACTACCGCACCGCCTCCCATGAAGGTTATTTTATCGGGATCGAGCTGATTGTTTCCAACGCGCATCCGCCAAACCTTCGGCTCCTCTTCGTTGTCTTCAGCGGGAACGAAACGCGCCGAGCCTTCGGATTCGACAAGGTGGAACTCGAGAGCACGCAAAGTTTTTCGAAGTTCGGACGCTCTTTCTTTGACCTGATCTATCTGCAGGTCCATCAATCCGGCCATGGCGTGAAGCTGGAGAATGGTCTTGGGCAGCACATTCTTGTTGACGGCAGGGCCCGCTCCACGCAGGGACTGCAGATTAAGCTCGTGATGGGTATGACACTTCAGGCACAGGGGATTATGAACGTCCTCAATTTCTCCAATCTCTCCCACCTGAGAGTTAAGAATGGAACGGGCTTCCGATACCAGTTCGATATCATGAACATCTCTATTGAATTCCAGGATGTGATCGCGAACCTCCCGGGAATCTATCTGATCCAGGCTAACGACGCGATCCTTCTGGAAACCGATCCCCCAGGAAATTAGAGTCGTCACGGCAACAGCCGCCAGGACATATGGAATTTTGGGATTCAGTTTCTTCAGGCTGAACATGATGCCGAAAGCCAACACCCCGAGAAAAAATGTCGGCCAGTGCGTAAAGTTCCATGCTGCCAGTACAACCCGCCATATTGTCTCGTAATGGTGCGCCGCGCTGTCCACCGACACACCGAATAATTTGGATAACTGGCTTGTGGCGATAATAATAGCAGCCGCATTGGTAAATCCGATCACCACAGGATGCGAGAGAAAATTTACAACAACGCCTAACCGCAACACGCCCAGGGAAAGCTGGAACAGGCCCACCAGAAGAGCCAGCAGGATTGCATACGCGATATAGGCTTCCCCCCCGGCGGTTGCCAAAGGTTCCAAAGTCGCTGCGGTCATCAATGAAACGACCGCTACAGGACCGGTCGCCAGCTGGCGGCTCGAGCCGAAAAGGGCTGCAACCATCGGAGGCAGGAAAGCCGCATACAGGCCGTAGTATGCCGGGAGTCCGGCGAGCTGAGCGTAGGCCATGGACTGCGGTATAAGCACCAGCGCTACGGTCACTCCGGAAACGAAATCCGACTTGAAGGCCCCAATGCTGTAGTCTCTGAACCAGTCAATAAAGGGGAAAATTTTTCGAAGCATTATTCAAAGTACCCGTAATCCCGATATATATTTTTAACTCACAAAACTTGAACCTATTATGAAAACCGCGTGGTACTATACCATGGCATTGAAGGTTAAAATATTATAAAGAGGACACAAGGCGAATCCGATGGCAATTCTATCCATTTTCAGCGCGTCTTTCTGCCGGGGTGAAGAAATAGCGAATATTTTGTCGAAAAAGCTGGACTGGAAACGAATCGACGGAGACCTGATTGCCGCTGCCGCAGAACAATTCGGCAGTACGCCCAAACACTTGACTCGTGCAATGGAAGGCCCTCCCTTCGTTTTCAACAAATTCACCCATCGGCGCGAAAAAACCGTTGCCCAACTCAAAATAAAGCTTGCCGAGATGTTGTCCGACAAACAGATCCTTTACGGGTATGCAGCCCACCTGATCCCGGCGGAAATCGGACACGTGCTGCGGATCTGCCTGCTGGCCGATTCCGCGTGGCGCACTGAAAACCTGAGGAAAGCCGAGGGGGATGAAAGCAGCAATGCACTCCATCGCCTGCGCGAAGACGATCTGATAAGCGCCCAATGGACCCAGTTAATCCGCAAGGCAAAGCCCTGGGACAAGTCCCTATACGACCTGGTCATTATGGTGAACGATACCGGGATTGACGGAGCGGTGTGTCTGATCGAAGAGAATATCTTCAAACCGGCGCTCCTCTACTCCGAATCCTCCCTTCGTTTCCTGGAGGATTTTCGGATTGCATCCCGGTCCGAAATGGCGCTGATTGAAGAAGGGCATTACCATGCGGTTTCCTGCCGCGAGGGAATCGTCACGGTGACCATAAATGAGTATGTGATGTTGATGGAGCGACTGGAAACCGAAATCAAAAAAATCCTCGGCCCCATAAAAGGCATAAGGGAAATTGTCGTAAAACCGGGCCCCAATTACCGTCCACCCTCCGTCTTCGCAAACATAGAACTGGATTTACCGGAAAAAGTGCTTCTTGTAGACGACGAAAAGGACTTTGTTACAACCCTTTCAGAGCGACTGGAAATGAGAGATGTCGAACCCGCCGTCGTTTACAGCGGCGAAGAAGCATTAAACCTGCTGGAAGAAGAGACTCCGGAAGTCATGGTCCTGGATTTAAGAATGCCCGGCATTGACGGCATAGAAGTCCTGAAGAAGGTCAAAAAGGAATATCCCAGTGTAGCCGTTATCATTCTTACGGGACACGGCACTGAAAAAGACAGGGAACTCTGCATGTCCTTGGGCGCCTTCGCTTACCTGGAAAAGCCGGTCGACATCGACGAACTTTCCGACACGATGAAACGGGCAAAGGAATTAATCAAATCCCAGCCGCACAAATAAAAAGGCCGTACGCTACCTGCAAGCATGAGGCCGAGGAAATATGAACTGGTTTGTCGGGCAAGTCAAAAAAATCATATTCATCGACGGCTCTCGCACCGAAGACGGAAAGCCGTCCCGATACCGCCAAATGTGGCAAAGAACGGTCCTTGCCGTGGCGGCCGTTTCCCTTATTCCTCTGGTAAGCATCACAAGCGTCAACTATTTTTTGTACAGGAGATCCACACAGAAGGAACTCCTGCAGCCCTTCCAAAGCATCGCGTCCGTAACCAAACTCTCACTGGAATCCTTTATTGAAGAAAGAATCGCCGCGGCTAAATACGTCTCTTCAAGAGAGCAACCCGAAGATCTCTTCAACAAGGACAACCTCACTCGCATCTTTGCCCGGATGAAGCACTCTTTCGGCGGCATTGTAGATATCGGCGTCATCGATTCCAGCGGCATTATGAGAACCTATGAGGGACCCTACGAACTGACCGGGAAGGATTACCGCGACCAGGACTGGTTCGGGAAAGTCCTGGTCCGCGACGTATACGTTTCGGACATTTTCCTCGGGCACAGGAACCTGCCCCATTTCGTCATCGCCGTAAACCGGGAAAGCGAACGGGGCGAGCCCATCATTTTCAGGGCCACCATAGACACGGAAGGGCTGGTTCAAAAAATCCAGATCGCGGGCCATATCCAGGCCAGCGATGTTTTTCTGCTCAACCGGGAAGGGATTCTGCAGACGCCGTCCAGCATGTTTGGAGAAGCATTCCAGAAATTTCCCGGCAGGATTCCCCAATACGCGGAAGGATCCCAACTCATTGAAGACATGAAAATCGGGGACAGGTCCTATATCATGGGCTATTCCTTCATAAAGGAATCGCCTTTTCTTTTCGCGATTATTGCGAATCGGGAAGACATTCTGGCAGGCTGGCAGACTTACAAAAAGGAAATGTTTGCCTTTCTGGCCCTGAGCATTATCGCGATCCTGGTCATTATTATGGGGATCACCTCCGGTTGGGTGGAAAGAATCAGACAGGCCGACCTGCGCCGGGAAGCCAGTCTGCACAACATCGAACACACCAACCGCATGGCGTCCATCGGCCGGCTGGCCGCTGGCGTCGCGCATGAAATCAATAATCCCCTCGCGATCATTAACGAAAAAGCCGGGCTGATTAAGGATCTACTGGGCATGCCCAAAGAAAATCCGCCCGATAGAGAACGACTGCTCAAACAGACCAATGCCATCATCCAGTCGGTTACCCGCTGCAGCGAGATCACCCATAGATTGCTTGGATTTGCCCGTCATATAGACATAAAAATAGAGCCGGTAGCCATCGACGCCCTCATCCGCGACGTCCTCGGCTTTCTGGAAAAGGAAGCCGACTATCGCGACATCCACATAGACATGCAGGTGGCCGACGCCCTCCCTACGGTCCACAGCGACCGCGGCCAGCTCCAACAGCTTTTTCTTAATTTGATCAATAATGCGTTCGATGCCATGAAAAAGGGGGGAAGGCTGGAAATCTCGGTGGGCGATAAAGCGCCCAATCATGTGATAGTGAAAATAAAGGACGACGGGATTGGAATCGCCCGGAAAGATATCGAACACATCTTCGAACCTTTTTTCAGCACCAAGAAATCAAAAGGAACCGGGCTTGGGCTCTCCATATCTTACGGCATTGTGAAAAAGCTCCGCGGCACCATTTACGTTGAGAGCGAACTGGGGGAAGGGACAACTTTCACAGTTACCCTGCCTGTGGAACGACCGGTATAAACTCTGGGGGGATGATGGAGCAATCGATGAAAGTCCTGATAGTGGATGACGAGGTGGACTTGTCCGCAACTCTCGTGGAGCGTCTGGAAATCCGAGGTTTCGACGCAGTCGCCGTAGAGACGGGAGCGCAGGCGCTGGATCAGATACGAAATAATATATTCAATGTCGTCGTGTTGGACATCAAACTAAAGGGCGAAGACGGCGTCGACGTAATGAAACAGATCAAACAGGTCAAAAAGAACCTGCCCGTCATTCTTCTAACCGGTCATATGTCCAAGGAGGCAAATGAAGAAGGGCTCAAGGCAGGGGCTATCGACTACGTCATCAAACCCATAGATATCGAGGATTTGATCGTCAAGCTGCGGGAAGCCGTAGCACTATATTCATAAAGTCATGAAAGAAAATTTATCCGATCACCGCGGCGGCTCCAGAGAAAATATCGTATTTTTCGGCCGCATCATGGCCAACGTATCCCATGAATTCAATAATATCATCACGGTGATCAGCGAGCTGGCAGGGCTTCTAAAAGACCTGTCCCTGTTGGCTCGCAAGGGGCGCCCGATCCCTAACGACAAGATTGAATCCCTGTCGGACAACATCTCAAAACAGGTTGCGCGGGGCAAACACCTTGTTTCACACATGAATCATTTCTCGCACAGCGCGGACAACGCGCGGGAGGAGGTCGATCTCGACCAGGTGGTGGAAAACATGCAGGTTTTGACGGACAGGCTTTTCAAAAACCGTCAAACGGATCTGACCGTTTCCAATCCGTCTGAAGGGATTTCTCTCAGCACCGATCCCTTTGAGCTGCGACGCATTCTTTTCGCATGTCTGGACCAGTTTCTGGATGCATCCTCACACGAAGTCTCCGTCGTCATAAAACGGCCGGAAAACGGAGAAAATTCGGAGCTTCAGGTTTCCGGACAAGTCGAAACCATCCCGCCCGATTTCCTGGATAAACTCAATGCGTTGAAAGAACAGGCCCAGGCGATTAACGGCCAATTATTGTATGAAAAGAACGAAACTCAAATCCTGATTCGATTGATTCTCTCTTCGAACCGGGATTGAATTAAAAAAGGAACGCATGATGAGCAGTGCAAAAGTACTCCTAGTCGATGACGAGAAGGAATTCACGGAAACATTATCGGAACGTCTCCGGTTGCGCGATCTGGAGGTTTTTACCGCATCCTCGGGTCGTGAGGCCATCGATCTTGCAGGACAACACCGTTTCGACGCCGTAATCCTCGATTTGCAAATGCCCGGCATGGACGGCATAGAAACATTAAAGAAGCTTCTGGCCGACGATGCCGACCAACAGGTCATTGTCCTTACGGGACATGGAACGATTTCCAAGAGCGTCGAGGCTCTCAAAGTCGGCGCCACGGAATTTTTTGAAAAGCCTATCGATATACAGACACTGTCGGAAGTAATCGGAAAAGCCGCTGTTCAACGGCTGACGCTGATCGAGGAGCGTTCCGCTCACGCAATCGAGGATGTCCTGAAAAAGAAAGGCTGGTGATCGACACTCCCCGTAGAATTTCATTCCTTAAAGAGCATATTGATATCGAAACACCGATTCGCGAAGTCATTCACCGCATGGTGGAATGGCAGACATTATCCATCCTGGTCACGGAAAACGGCCGGCCGGTGGGACTGGTGGGGTTATCCGACCTCTGCGATGAGGTCATAGCGGAGATGCACCGGAACCGTTCCGGCGAAAGCGTTTAATCGGAAGAACAGACAGCATCCCCTATTTGTCCGATATTGCAAAACAGCTGTTCGAAAATGGACACCTGCCCAGCGCTCATTTCTCACATAACCCTATAAACCCTTATGGATGATGGTTTCATTGAGCCTTATCCGTTGGCATTGCGATTGCTTATAAAAACAGCCTGACAGCTTTTAAAATGAGAAATGGATCTCTGCAGTGCATCTGATTTTGTAACGGTCCGAGATGCATTTTAAAGGAATAATAATATTTTACAGGAACCTGGAAAATGAACGCCTACCTGTCGGATGAAATTCTGGTCAAAAACATTCTCGACGGCGATGATAATGCTTTCACCCTGCTGTATGATCGCTACCGGCGATCCGTGTATTTGACAGCCTTTCGCCTCATTCGAAATCACGAGGAAACCCAGGACGCCGCACAGGAAATTTTTACCAAGCTATACCGATCCCTTGGTTTATGGAGCGCTCAAAAGTCGAAGTTGTCCACATGGATCCACCGGCTTGCATGGAATCATTCCATCGACTGCCTCCGCGTGCGCCACAGGCGTGCGGAATCCCAACTACCTGAAAACAGCGCCTATAGAAATTCGCCCGTATACTCTCAGGGATATTATGCGCAATCGCCCTACACCGACGTGAAAAACAGGGAGGAGATTGACTTTGTCCGGCGTTGCGTGGGGAAACTTCCGGAACTGCAGAAAAACGCCTTCACCCATCGCTATTTCCACGAGCGAAAGCTTGTGGAAATAGCTGAGATAGAAAACTGTAAACTGGCAACGGTTAAAACTTCCCTGCACCGGGCAACAAAAGCCGTACGGCTCGTTTTGCTGAAATCCAGAGGTTTGTCTTTGAATAATATGGAGTCGACTGCCTAGCAGCCCGTGGTAAAAATGCAATGGGCCGCGTTGGGAGCGCCCGCAGGGGCATCTGCTGCGTTAGCCCTATTCTACACCGAATGCTACAGTGCGCTGAACAATCTTATTCGAACCGGCTTTTTTTATGCTGACCTGCAGTTCGTAAACTCCTGAATCGAATCCTTCTATATCCACCTCGTTATCGAGGTCGAACCATCCCTTGCCGTCCATGTTCCGTCTTTCGGCCGGCACAGGCGTCCACGCATCCGTTGCGACGGCATTGCCGCCCTGCATAACTTCCCACTTTACAAGCAGATCCGATCCACTCAAAGTCTCCGCTCCCGGATGCACGCGGAAGGTATAGTAGAATATATCGCCGGTTTCATACACGGGAATTCCCTGGACCATCCGGACTTGCTCCAGATCACTCACCCGAACACTCTCCTCTTCGAATAAAGAATCCTCAACGAGTGGATCCTCGAGCAACAGGCTGCTCATTTCCAGCTTGTCTTCAACGATTCCCGGCACTTCCACCCAGGTAGAGGCTGTCCCGATACGGTCCGAACCTTCCTCACGCACACCGATACGCGCATGATAGATACCCGGTTCGAGAGGCAGCCGCCGGGAAAAACGGTAGCCTTTGGACCGGGCCCGTTCTACACCCGCCTCGGTCAGATTCCCTTCCACCCTGGCTGAAATTCCGTCCACCTGCTTTCCGTAAGTATCTTCAATAATCGACAGAATTTCCAGCTTCACTACACTGCGCTGATCCTGCTCCTGCTCTTGATAATCGAGCCTGTCTCCTTCGAAATAGACCGTAAGGGTTACCTGCTTGTTGTCTTCTTCTGTTTCCACATAATCGGCCTGAACGGAAACACCCAGATCCGTTACCGGCAACAGGGATCTCATTTGCGCAATAAGCCGCTGCTGCGGAGTTTGTTCTTCAATCCCTTCTCTTTCATGTTCCAAATCGGAGAGAGAATAGCCGCTTGGCGCCCGAACCCTGTAATCGGGATGATTCGGGAGACGCACCTCGAGTTTCCGGAAGCGGTTTTTGTTCGCACTCTCCGGGACGTGGTAGGAAATAACATAAGAAAACCGGTTGGCATCAAAAGCCTGTTCCAGAGATTCGTCGAGATTATTGGTACCCCAGTACATTTTTCCGCCGGTTTCTTCAGCCAGGAAATGCATGCCGTTCAATTCCTCCTGTTCGTATTCACCCGTATAGGCCGTGATAAGTCCTGAATGGGGAGGATAACAGCTCGGGACAGGTATTTCGCGGCATTCTTGCGGATATTGGAGCAGACAATCGGCATTGCATTGGGCCCTCTCCATCCCGGGAGGAATTAGGGCTCTGCATCTTTCTAAACAATCTATAAACAGTCGCTTCTGAGGATCGTCGATATCGGACCAGTTTCCACTGGCAGCGAACGTCGGCGGAAGCTTTACTCCCGCAGCATCAATCGAGTAGATGGTAACGCCCGAATGTGCCGCACGATTCACGACATCTCGCAGGGCGATATTGTCAAAGCCGCCGTCACTTTCACGCATGGTAAATCCGTCGGAAAATAACACGATCATGTGCTTACCCGGCAGATTCGCCATCATGGCAGCGTAATTCTCGAGAATTGAAAGAGTATTTCTACGGGTATAGGACGTTCGCTGCAGAATCTGAATGGCCTTGCTGTGAACCAGAGAAAGCAGGTAGGAACACCCGCATGGAATTTTTTCTTCCTGGCGAATAATCTCGACAGCCAGTCTGGTTGCGTCGAGATCCCCATCATAAACCCCTGCAGCCAGATTCGGCGTGAAGTATTTATAATCGGCATAAGAACCGAATTTAATCTGCTCCACGGCATAGTTCAACAGCCGCCGGTCCCGGCTGAACTGCTGCGAAAATCCCAGCGTATGGCTGGTCGCCAGTGCCACGACATCCTGTTCGGTCATCTGTTCCTTGATGAAACGATGCAATGCCTGCTTGACCCAATTCAGGTTTGAAAAGGAAAGATGCAGATTATCGACGAACAACAGGGTCGTTCTTGCTGGAGCGGCCCGCAACCGGTCCTCGAGTCGAAACGCCTCCGCCGATTTGTCCCGCGCGGATTCTTTCCCTGTCGATGCGTCGTCTCTCAGCTTCCGGTCGGAATCCACCCGGGAAACATTGAAGAAACTGATCTCCTGGGGTCGATCGTTTTCGAGAAGCTCAAAATCCTCCTTTTTAAGATTCTCAACAATCCTTCCCTCCCGGTCCGTGACAACGACATACACTTCCATGAGTTCGGTTTCAACCCTGAGGCTTTGAACTTCAGGGCTTTCCTGCGACGCCGTCTGCGGATCATCGCTCCATGCAGTAAAACCGCCTATGCAATACAGGAGCGTTAAAATTGCTGCGCATGTGGAAATCCTGTTCATACCCTGGCCCTCAAAGTCGGTTCAAATTCCGTCCGAGATCAGCAGAAAAATTTCGAAATTGCCTTACATTCATTATAAAGAACATTCAAGGATAAGTTAATGGGCACGAAGGGGCGCCGATATGGCGGGAATGTATAAATTATTCAGAAAACTCCCCCGTTAACGCGAATCCGGGCGGGAATACATAAGGGGGGAGTGCGCCGGAAACGCATGGAAACACATCTATATCGGGTGGGTTCGCACGACACACCCAATTCTTAAAAAGGCGCGTCAGGCCAGCAGTTCCTGTGCCCGGATCAGGCGTTCGTGAACCTTGACGCCGTTCGGGCACTGAATCGCGCAGGTGGCACAATCGCTGCACCGTATGTTTCGTATGTCTCTCGGAAGTTGCCAGAAATTTTCACGCGCCCTGTTGAAATCGCCGGCAAAATCGTTATAGGCCAGCATGCGCAATTCATCCGCAACGGGTACGCCCTTCGGGCACTTTCCCTCGCACTGGAAGCACATCCGGCAATACAACTCGCGGATCTGTTCGTTGCGCACGAACAGAATCTTCTCATCCTGCGGGGTGAACTCTTCAGCCATAGCCCGGAAGTTGATCTCGACCTCGCTGATTTCTTCCTGAAACGGAACCGTTGTGGATATTGCGGGATTCCTCAGAACCCACTTCAGGGCAGCCAGACCGGCTTCATTGGTCAGGGTGTTCTCTTCCGGAATCGGCCCGGGCTCGGCTGTAGCAATGATGACCTTCATCGCCACTACGCCGATACCGGCATCGTGCAATTTCTTGATGGCGGCGTCTCTGAAAGGAGCCCCGATCGCAAAACTATAGGTAGTTTGAACAACATCGAATTTGCCGACATCCAGTATAAAATCCACCATGGCATTCGGATCGTGCGTGCTGACGCCGATAAAACGGGCCTTCCCCTGCTGCTTGACCAGTTCCATGGTCTCGATCATCTCGTCGGTGATTTCCTCGGGCTTATGGCGGCTGTGCTGGTGATAAACATCGAGATAGTCCGTGCCGAGCGTCTTGAGACTGGTCTCCAGATCATTCAGTATTGTTTCCTTGGTGTTCGAATATGTTTTGCTGGCCAGAACAATTCTGTCCCGTTTCCCCTTGATAGCCCGCCCCAATTCCTGTTCGCTTTTGCCCTGCCCGTAGATTCTGGCGGTGTCGTAGTAGTTGATTCCCAGGTCGAGTGCGCGGGCAAGAATTTCCTGATCGGGGTAGGATCCGGCGGCACAGCCGACGCTCGTAACCTTCAAACCGGTTTTCCCCAATGTTCGATAGGACAAACCGGCTTGAGACATTTTGGGCGATTGCGTATTCAGGCTATTACAGGAAACAAGTCCCGCTGCCGGCAGCGCCAGACCGGCCTGCAGGAATTTTCTGCGCGATGATTTATGCTTCACGAAACCTCCTCTGCGTTACCGGCCGCTACATTCGGATAACTGCTGGGATTTCCCTATATTGTATAACATACTTCAATTTCCATTTACATTTATTCGATCCGGCTCAATTTTTTAATACGGCGATCCAGGTATTCCCGTCCATCATCTCTCGCGGGTTTTCCACTGCTTTGAATAACCAGAGGCCGGGAAAAATCAAAAATATTAACGATCACGCCTTATTTATCCGTTAATCTTATTCATAAAATGTGATATAAAAAATTAGATAGAAAAAATCACAAATAAGTTCGGACTGAAAAAAATTATGCGGGGCACGCAGTGTACCGTTTTCAGGAGAAATATATTTATGAAAAAAGCGTTCTTGAATTTTTTGGTATTTTGTCTATTGGCCGGATTCATCCCCATCATGCCGCAGTCGGCGGCCGCCCAGGAAGAAGCCGATCCGGGGCCGTATCTGATTCTCAAGATTCCCGACATTGAAAAACTGCTGAGCGACGTCGAGACTTTCATGCCCCCGAATCCGCAATCGAAGGCGACGCAACAATTAAACATGATTCGCATGATGCTCTTCGGAACCGACTGGATTGATCCGGGGCGTTCGATCGTAGCTGCGATGCTTCCGGGAGGCAAGCAGCCTGAATTTATTCTGCTTGTCCCTTTCCAAACCGCTAATAATGATTTTCAGAAAAGCCTTAATGCCGTCATGGGAGAAGACTACTACCTGGCCTCCGTACCGCCCAAGCCGAACCTAACGGTAAGTCCTTCCATTGAGAGCGAACTGATCGACGCCTCCATTATCCCAGCGGCAGGCGACCTGGCTATAGAAATACCCGCCAATGGATTAATTTCCATGTTTGAAGTCCCTATCACCGCCGCTATAAATGAAATCGAAACGGCACAACCCGCCCAAACCACTCCGTCCGCATTCTCGCCCCAGGACATTCAAAACATGCTCCGGGAAATTATCAATATCTCCAAGCAGGTGGATGTTGTTCAAATCGGCCTTAGTCTCAACGGCGACATTTTCACAGTGGGTGTAGATTTCAATACTCTGCCCGGAACAAAACTGGCAGAGATTCTGATCGATTCCGACAGTGACAGCCGGTTGACGCATTACCCGATCAGCCTGCCCATAAAGTTCTATTCCCGGGCTTACAATGTACAGGGAGTGACGGATCTGATGGAATCCGCCTTTGCCGGTCTGTATGGTCAATTAGGAATTGACTTTAATGAAATGGCGGAAATGTCTGCAACATTCACAGGCGAAATGGCCGGTGGCATAAGCATCACTCAGGACGGACTGGTCATGGAAACGATTGCCGTTCTTAAGCCGGGAACCGATGGGGAGGCATTCATCCGGGACACCTATCTCCCCTGGATGGAACAATACAGCAAGATGTTACCGGAGTTGACTTCCCAACAAACGGACCAACCAATCCCGATGTATGAGCGTACGGCGGACAGCACTGTCTCCGGGATCAAGGTAATGGGAGTTAGAACAAATATCGTCTTACCGGCACCACCGGACGGGCCGAAAATTAACAACATTGCTTATAATACGCGTATAGCTGCCGTTGATGACCTGATGTTTATAGCTTCTAACGATGCCGGGATAGAAAAGCTGATCAACGGAACCCGGGACCTTGTTTCTATGCCTGCCGGCGGTCCTCTAGGCCGAGTTGAATTTGATTTGGGATCCTATCTCAAGGGAATCCAGTCATTGATGCCCGCGAAACAAAACACGGCAGCAATTCCGGAAAATCTTGGCAATATGACTATGCTGATCGGAATGTATAATGGGAAATTATCGATACAGAACAGCTTCAATGTCCAGGTAATAGACAGACTAATATCGGCTATTGGAGCTGCTGCTTCAAAACAAAAACAGATTCCGGCCGACAGCAATAACGCAAACGCTCCAGAGACTCCGTGAGAAAAATATACCGGTCCGTTTTATCGATTATGAATCCCGCTCAATGCCGCGGAAAACCGGTATTCCTTTCAGCTCTGCTGAAAGGCTGCATCCCATAAAGAGGGATTTGCCGTTGGACATTGTATGCACCCTGTTCTCGGCGGCAACGGCGACATCGGTTTCCGCGGTGCCCGAGGCGCGGGCGGTTTCACGAACCAGGCGCGCCAGATTGGATTCAGCCCAGTTTTTTGCCTGTTCGAAATCATTGAACTGCCTCGCGCCCGGAAGTCCTTCGATTCGAAACACTCCCCTGTACGCCCGAATCTCCGCTTTCCGGCGGACCACGACCTTGCTTGTCACGGCGCCGACGGCGTTGGCCACATCCGCATGTTCGGGCAGGATAAATTCGGCGCCGAGCAGAGACGCCGCATCGGCCAGGAATAAATGAACCGGCGCGCCGATACCGACGATAGGTTTCCGCATCCGCAGGCGCAGGTGATATCCCTGCTGTTTCTCGCCGAACATATTCCCGACAAGTTCCTGACAAACCTCACAGTCCTCCAATCCTTCAGGATTTATGGATTCATCGAGCAGGCGTTTGAATACAACCAGGGCAAACCGCCGGATCATATCCCGCTTCAGTTCATCAACCATTTGAGCGGGGCTTTTATGGATCACTCTGCCCAGTATTTCACACATTCTTGTCGAGGCGCCCGTATCCCACAGTGAGAGATCGCCGCTGCAGTTAAATACATCCGTCGGAGTGATGCCGCATCGCTGGACCCTGTGGTGCGCCTCGAGGCGCCGGATAATCTGCGGATTCCAGTACGACATGCCGATCCGTTCGGCAAGTTCGTGGAAGCTGTATGCGCGTTCTTCGAGAAGGCCGAGAATTTCTTTTTCCTGGTCCGTCAGCCGCAGTTTGTCCTGCCCGCCCTGGTGAACCAACAGCTGTAACCGTCTGGTATCGTTGCTGAATCCATCCGCATGCTCCAGGACATAATCCAGAGCCCGGCCGCTTCCCGGCACATACGCTCCGAGCCACGCCAGGGGAACCACCCGTTGCGGTCCTATGGCAAACCTTCCTCTGTTCCAGGCGATAAAACTGTCTCCGCCGAGTCCCAGAGTTCGAATCCGCAATGCCCGGACATGGGTTTTATGTTCCCCGACATAGGAACCGTTCTCGTCGGTTTCCACCCGGCCGTCCCGCAACATCGCGGTGTCGGTCGTCGTGCCGCCCATATCCACGACGACGGCGTCGCGTTTTCCGGTCAGATGCTGCGCCCCGGCAACGCTGGCAGCCGGTCCGGAGAGAATAGTCTCCACCGGCCTTTCCAGGGCAATTTCGCTTCGCATCAGGGTTCCGCCCCCCCGAACCACCACGACAGGCGCCCGTATTTTAAAACTCTGCAATACCTTCTGCGTGTCCGACAACAGGCGCGTGAGAAGAGGAATGATTCTCGCATTCGTTATGGCCGTGTACGCCCGGGTTCGAAAATTCAGAATATCGGAAAGTTCGTGCCCGCAGGAGACATCCAGACCGGTTTCTTTTTTAAGAATCCGTTTGACCGCAAGTTCGTGATCCGGATTGATAACGCCCGCGTAACCGGAAACGGCAAAAGCTTTAACCTTATGCCTGCGGACCATTGTTCGTGCGACTCGAACGACCTCCGCCTCATCCACAGGCGCTATAGGCTCTCCGGTTATTTCCATACGGCCGGAGACGAGGGCTTTCGGTTCATGCGGAATGTCCCCCGGCTCGAACAGCCCGTAGGGCGGCATGAACAGCAGGCCGACCTTCTGGCCCTTATCCTCGACGATCGCGTTGGTCGCCAGGGTTGTAGAAAGCGCAATCAGGTTCACGGATGCGAGCAGGGAGGGATCCAGTCCGGTGAGGGCCGCATATATGCCTTCGGAGTAGTCCCACTTCGTTGTGAGGGTTTTATTTTTGACAAGAAGGTTTTTACCGGACAGGTCGTAAATAACCGCGTCCGTAAAAGTCCCGCCGGCGTCAATACCCAGGCCCATGATCCGATCGGTCTTTATTTCGTCCGTTGTGATTGGGGCATCTCCTGAAAACGGAGTTCCATTTCCTCTTTCCGTGCTCAATGTTTCCTCTTGGCATAATACAGAATGGCATCGGGACAGGATGCCCCGATGAAAAAAACTCCATCTTTCCGCAGTGAAGGAATGATGGAATACAACGATGCTTCAATACCGCAGAATTGACAGTGCTGCAAGCACAGATACTTTGACGGGTCCAGTCATGGCAACCTCCAGAAGCCCGATTTTATTCCCGTTTGGGACGTCAGACTACATTTAATTTCGAACATGATAGTAGCCGCCCTCATTGAATGGAAGATTCAACTGTCCCATGCCGGTTCGATCGTCTATAATCGCTTTTCATTCAGAGGTTGTCGATTACGGTACAATTACCGACCATAAATGGAACCTTCACGGTCGGCAAACGCGCCAAACGATAGGGACAGCCTATGAACAAGTACAATGTATACAGATTGACGACAATGCCGTAAAAGCTGAGTCTTTTAAAGGGAGCAATCAAAGATGGGGAATGATCAGAAAAGTATCCACGTTGGAAGACGCGATTTTATAAAAGCCACCACTTTTGCAAGTATGGCGGCAACTCTTCCGGCAACAAGTCTTATGGCAACAAGTTCTGCAGGACAAAACAATCTGATTGGATCAAAACCGAGCCCTGCCGGGAAAAAAAGAAATCTGCTTTTTTCCAGCGACAATCCCCAAAAATTCGCGAAATTGATAGAATCGATCCAATCCATGAAGGAATACGATTTCCACGTAACCACGATCAAGATCGACTATCAAAAACTGGAGGAATCCGTCGCTGCCATTCGGGACCATAACGCAGATATTCTTGTTATCAATCTACCCGGCGTGGGCATAGCTTCAGCAAGAATCGCCGATTATATCGACAACCTGGACATTCCCGTAATACTTCTCCCTACAATTCTTGAGTTGATTATGCTGGAAGCGGATGTCGTGGCAAGGCTCCGAAGAAAAGGCATCAATTCCATGATGGCCAATTCGGAATCCAAAGTTTTGGAACTGGTAAAGATCTTAGCGGCGCCCAGGATTCTGGAAGGTAAAAAAGCCCTCATTTTCGGCAGGCCGTTTGACTCCTCCAGCGTCCCGGCAGCCCACCTTGACCCGGATTACATCTATAAACATACGGGCGTCCGACTCGATTACCGTCCAATTTCGGATTTAAAACCGCTCCTGGAAACTGTTGACGAAGCAAAAGCCAGAGAAGAAATGGAGAGATGGAAAAAAGAAGCGGTGAAAATTGTCGAACCTTCGGATGACGCGATTCTCAAGGCCAGCAGAATGTATGTCCTACTGCGTTCTATAATAGACAAAGAAAGACTCTCTGCAATTTCAATCGACTGCCTTAGTTTCTCTTTCTCTGCAAATCCATTAGTACCATTGCCGTGCCTTGCATACAGCCGGTTGTGGAATGAAGGAATCGCAACCCCGTGCGAAGCGGATGTTTGTATGCTGCTCTCTTCCCTGCTGATGCAGGAAATAAGCCGGAAACCCTGCTTTTTCCACAATGTATCCGAGGTAGACACCCAAAAGTCCGCGGCAATTCTTCGTCATTGCGTTGCACCGACTAAACTGCTGGGAGCTGATGCGGAGCCGCTGCCGTTTAATCTGCGCGACTATCATGGTTTCGGGAGAGACATCGTACCGGAAGTGGAATTCCCGGTAGGACTGGAAGTGACGATGGGTGGATTCAGCAAAGACCTGAAGGATTTTCTGGTATGGCCTGGAAGAATCCAACCGGGAATACATGATATGGAAACACACTCTTTCGAAAACGTTCCTGAAGACGCTTCGGCAACGATGAAAAATATGCGCAGGTTCTGCTCAAACAGGGCTGAAGTGAAGATAAGATACGCGGACCGATTTCTGCAAAGCATTGCCGGCATCCACCAGGTTATGGTTGCAGGAAGCTATACGAAGGCCCTCTACGAAGCAACGGCTCGAATGAATGTAAATGTTATAGCTCCTCCGGATATGACACCGCCGGAAGCTTGAAAAACAACAATTGCGCGGATACGAAAAGGTGGCTACCGGGTGCGTAACACGCCGATCGTGAATATCGACAAAGCAGGCGCCAAAGCGATTGCGGAGTACGTCAAAAGTCTCAAATAAGCCCGGCAGAGAGGAAGACTGATCCCCTCTCCCGGGCGAAGATCACTCCTCCTGAGGTACGGTTTCCACAACGGACGGTCTCTTTTCATCAAAATCAGACCCTGTAGATCCGGACAATACTGTCTCCACCATCGGGGTAAACGCCGAAACGGATTTCAGACGAACAACAAGATCCCAGAAAGGTTCGAATTTTTTCCAGGCGGCTTTGAAGGCAAAGTGCCGCAATATATAAGGCAGAGTTTTCTGTTGAACGGTCGTTCTGAAAATATTCGCCCAGGAATAGAACTCCCGATAAGCCCGACGGTAGCCTGCCTCCAGTTGCACGGCGGACATTTTTGCAGGGCTGAAAACAGCATGACGGGTATCGTATCTGTCCCAGTCGAGGCTGGTCAGTCTTTTTTCCCGCTGCAGGAAGCCAAAAAGGGGCGTGTCGGGATACGGCGTTAGAATATGGAAGGTAGCGGTTTCGATTCCCTGTTCCACGGCCCATTCAACGGTCCTGTCAAAAACATCGGGCCCGTCCCCGTCAAGACCGAAAACAAAGCTCGCGTTGACCATTACGCCGGCGTCGTGCAACCGTCGCACGGCAAGGCGATAATCCCGGTCTATATTATGAAATTTGTGCTGCGTTCTCAGGTTGTCCGTGTCCAGCGTTTCAAAGCCTATGAACAGGCTTCTTAATCCGCAGCGGGCCGCTTTTTCGATCAGGCCCGGCGACAGGCAGGAGGCAACCGTACCCGCCGCCTGCCATAGACGCCCCATGCCGTGCAGTCCGTCCAGCAGCCGGAGAGTAAAAGCGGGATCTCCAAAGAAGTTATCGTCCAGAAAATAGAGGTGTTTCCCCGGGAGACTGTCAATTTCGGATAAAGCCCGGTCGACGGCCAGAGTATAAAAAGAACGGCCGTTTCTGAAAAAGGAAGTCTGGTAACAAAAGTCGCACTGATACGGGCAGCCTCGCGAAACGACGATCGAGTTGGGTACAAGGTAAAGCCTGCGTCGGAGGAGGTCTCTGCGCGGAAAAGGCAACCGGTGCAGACTTCTTTTTGTAGAGGTGTAAATCTTCCTGGGATGACCGGTCCCGTAGTCTTTTAAAAATTCCGGCCATGTGTCCTCACCGGGGCCCAGAAAAACCGTGTCGGCGTGTTTGGCCGCTTCCTCCGGCATGGAAGTCACGTGCAGTCCGCCCAGACAGACGTAGCTGCCCTGTCGGCGGTAAAAATCGGCGATTTTATAGGCGCGATATGCGGAGGTCACATACGCCTGGATGACAACCAGGTCGGGCCGATCGTTCATGCGGATGTTCTCCACATGCTCATCACAAATGGAGATATCATCATCGGGATCCAGGTATGAAGCCAGTGTAGCCAATCCCAGGGGCGGGAAAAGACTGTATTTGATCGGTCGCCAGAAAGGACTTTTCGCTTCAGTCAGCGCAGGCAGGATCATTTTTACTTTCATTACGATATCTCATGTGAAATACAGCACCGTCATGTCCGCACCGTCAGCCTGAAGCCCTGCCGGGAGAAGCGTAGCAGCATACGTCTCTGCCGACCATCGGAACCGCAGCGGCAGATCCCATATAGTCTACACCGCTTCGCTGGAAGCGTCGCGATTATCGCTTTGATAAATGTTGGATGCAACCAGGGCCCCGAACCTGCGGGTTCGGGATTGGAAGTCGGCAAGAGCCTTCTCCAGATCGAACTCACTGAAGTCAGGCCAGAATTTCGGGCAGAAATACAGTTCCGAGTAGGCTGCCTGCCACAGAAGAAAGTTGGACAGCCGGTGTTCGCCCGCGGTCCGTATAATCAGGTCGGGATCCGCAATGTCGGCAGTGGAAAGACTTTCGGAAAACAGCTCTTCGGTAATTTGTTCCGGCATAATTTTCCGGCTGACAACATCGCGCACCAGAGAATGGACCGCCTCGACGATTTCATGGCGGGATCCGTAATCCAGTGCGATTCTCAGGTGGAGTCGACTGCACTTGCGGGTTTCGTTCTCGAGAGTCGTGACGGCTTCCCGCACAAATTCAGGTATGCGGTCCCGACGACCGAAAACCGAGATGCGGATGCCGTTACGCAGCAGATTCTTCCGTTCCGACAGGAAATAACGGCGAAAAAGGCTGAAGAGAAGGCGCACTTCCCTTTCCGGACGTTTCCAGTTCTCGCTGGAAAAAGCGAAAACGGACACAACCGGAATACGGAAGTGGCCGGCCGCTTCTATGAGGCGCCGCACCGCATGGACTCCCATCTCGTGACCTTTCCAGCGCGGAAGCCCCCTCTGCTCGGCCCAACGTCCGTTCCCGTCCATAATAACGGCCAGGTGTTTCACAAACTTTTTTGAATCTTTTATAAAGTCCTTGTTGTCATAAAGTATCTGCATATAAGCCTCCAAGTTCCGTTTAACCGGCTGAATTAACTATGGGAAGGAAGAGGATTTATTTCAGCGCTTATCGATGACCTGCCTGCCTTGCGTACCTGGGCGGGATCCGGAATCAAACTGGAAAGCTTCTCAAGGTAGCTTTCCAGTGCGATACGACCCGCCTTGCTCAAGCAGTATGTGCTTTTGGGTTTTCTGCCCTCAAACTTCTTGCTGCAGATTACATATCCGGCCGATTCCAGACGTCTTGCCTGAACGCTCAGGTTACCGTCGGTGGTCTTAAGAAGATCGCGCAGTTCGGTAAAAGAGAGGGACTCCTGCACCACCAGTGCAGACAGAATTCCAAGGCGCAGGCGTTCATGGATAAGAGGATCGAGTTCGTTGGGAGACGGACGGTTTTCTTTTCGTTTTTTAGTCATTATGCCTCCTGGCGATATAGGCGCCGAAAACAATATGCAGCCAACCGAATCCAAGTGCGATCCAAGCCAGTCCCGTTTCAGGAGAAGACAGGGCCGAACCTGCCGCGGCCAGCAAAAAACATAATCCCATGTACCGGACAGGAGGAACGGAAACCTGCCCGCCGTTCGTAACGGCCGCGCCGTAACATCCAAGCCATATTACAGGCAGCCAGTTCAGGTTATCGGTTTGAACGGCAAGACCGGTCATCAGGGCACCGACGAAAAGGGCCGGACATAGACTCCACAGCAGTTTGCGTACCAAAGGAGGATGGATCGGAATACGCATTTGACGGCTTTTACGATATATCCCGAAAAGGACGATTGTTAAAGAAAGACCGAGGACAATGCCCCAGGTCGAAAGAGACAGTCGTGGATCGGCGGGAGTATTCCACGGCGCTCCTATTACAAAACCATTGACAGCGGCGCAGACCAGAGCAAGGAAGCCCGTCGCCATCAAGGCCTTTCCCGGAACCGCAGTCAGTTGACTGGCGGCTTCCAGCGTCTGTCGAATATAGAGCAGGTTTTCCTGCGCTTTTTGAATGCCGGGCTGTTCTATCATTGGGCATTTACCTCCGAAGTGTGGTGATCATGGCACAGGGTAAATTATTATGTCAAGTACTTTATGTTGTAATGTATAAATACAGGCAGCGCGTAAAACGTTTTCGGAAACGGCCGGCCGAAATTCCATACCAATCTATAGCCAGGCTGTTCAGTTTATATGCAGACTCTTCTTAGAATCGAATGGCATGGACCGTATCACTTTTTAGGAGCATAATACACTTCTCACGCATACACGTACAATTTGGGAAGTTTTCGGGAGCATCGAGTCTTACTTTAATGCGTCGTCACAGCGGCGGATTGAGCAAATACAACAAGAAGAGCTTTTTGGGGAAACAGATACGCCGCCGTTGTATGAAACCGGCTAAAAATATCACCGAGGAACTTGGGGATACTTTGGGCTTGTGAGACAGGCGGAACGGATTGCATAAGAAACATTATTGAAGTAGGATCGTAGGACAATTACGATGATACGATGTAAAATCAGACAACCATCTTGCAGCATTATGGAGGAGTGTAAATCCTATGAGGATTAAAATACTGGCAATAACTGTTTTGGTTTTGGGCGTTATGCTGGCGACGGCATGGAGCGCCGATATCACCGGAACATGGAAGGGCTCTATGGACATGATGGGCCAATCCATGGAACTCAGCTTTACCTTCAAGGCCGATGGCAACACATTCACCGGTACAAGCATGGGGCCACAGGGAAACGAGAATCCTATTTCCGACGGTAAGATTGATGGCGACAAAATATCTTTTTCCATCAAGACGACTGGACAAATGGAAATGACCATTAACTATAAGGGCACATATTCAGGCGACGAAATGAAGCTGACCATGGAGTTTGATATGAGCGGTATGGGTGCCCCTCCCGGTGGCGGCGGCGGACCCGGCGGCGGTGGCGGAATGCCTCCCATGCCGGAACTGGTTCTGAAGAGAGTGAATTAACTAATTAACCGGCAATCCCAAGCAGAAACGCCGTTAGAAACATGCATGCGGCCAGGGCGGCAGGAATAACAGTGGAATATAATTTTCCGCCGCCCGCCTTTTGCATAAATCCTTCCTTTCCCGAATCATACAGATTCGACGGGAATTATTGTCTGCATCTACTGACGATACACGCCGCTATGACTCCTCGCCACTGTCATAATTCCTGGGAACCGTGCAGATTATCAGGAATGCAAGCAGCATGAAAACCGCACTGATCCAGAATATATTCCGTATCCCGGTTTCCAGCGAATATCGGACAGCCTCCCTGGTCTGCCGGAATAATTGCGAATCGTTGCCGGTTTTCTCCTGGAGGGTTTTCTCGAGATCATCCATGGCAGATCCCGAAAGAAGAATCTGGGGGTCGTCCAGAGCTTCTATAGTCTTTTGATCCGCAATATCCTCCAATCCGTCCGGCAGAGATTTCGAGAGGGCTTTGTTGTAACTCACATTCATTGTGGAACCCAGGATTGCGGGGGATATTGCCGATCCCATCATCAAAAAGAAAAAGATGGCTCCCATCGCCACACCCATCAGTCTTTTAGGGACCGCATTCTGAACAACGACGGTATTGATCGTCGGGATGACGCCATATCCCAGCCCGGCCAGTAATGCGACTGCAACACTTCCGGCAATGGGAGTGCCGGCATGGAAAAGGATCAGAACGAACATGCTCAGGGCAAGGATTCCATACCCGGCAACATACATCCATTTGAAGCGACCGGACCGGGCAATGATGTATCCGGCGGGCACACCCATAAATGCCGTCAACACGCCGTAGGGTGTTGTGATGAATCCGCTGTGAAACGTGGAGATGTCCTGAACGCCCTGCAGGAACATGGGAAAGTACATCATCATTCCCATCGTTCCGAAGGAAGAAAAGAATGTGGCAAGGGCGATGGTGCTGAAGGAGCGGTTGCGGAGAACGGCCGGATCCAGTACAGGTTCTTTAGCGCCGGACTCCACCCGAAAAAATATGATCCAGCCGACCAGCGAAATAAGCAGAAGGCCGAGTACTTGGAATGATATCCAGGGATGCTTATCCGCATAAGAAAAAGCGATGATGGAAGTCGAAGCCGCAAGGGCCACCCATATGCAGCCTTTAACATCGATTTTACGCGTTGAATCCCGGTTCATCAGTGAGGGAACGCCGACAGGTACCGTAATCAGGCAAAAAACCAGCAGTGGAATTGCCAGCCAGAACAGGTAGCGCCAGTTAAGCGTATCCACAACGAAACCGCCCAGCGCCGGACCGGTCAGGGTAAATACGCCGAGGGGTATATTCAGCAGGCCGACCCATTTGCTGCGCTTGGCCGGAGGAAACAGGTCGCCGACTACGGCGAATACCAGCGGCATCATCGCCCCGGCCCCCAGGGCCGCAATCGCCGAGGCCACGATCAGGAATATAAAATTAGGGCTGAGTGCGCTCAGGACCGTTCCCACCAGGGAGGCGATCAGCGATATCATAAGCATAATGCGCCGGCCGTACATATCGGAAAACTTCCCGAAAATAACGGTGACAAGGGCCATAACCAGCGAGGGGATGGACACCGACCAGGCATAAAGGGACAGTCCGTCCAGATCGGCCGCAATCTTCGGTCGGGCGATTGTCAATGTCTGCACGGAATATGCCACCGTACCATAGGCGGCAAATATCGCGACTAATCCCCACACAATCTGTTTTCTGGAAAACCGGTATTCCTCCGACTGCGCATCCTCTTGGGACATCTGTATCTCCTGTTTCAGGGGGTTGTTGTTTTTCGAAGCATTACCATATATCCGAAACGCTGCTATTCAAAATGATTTTTATTTCGCAGGTAGGGAAAGGATTTTATGGAAAGAAACCGGAACCGTATCTGCTTTTCAGAGAAAACTGATTTTTCTAGCAGCAATAAAGATCAACGCGACAACTAGGTTGATGTAACCGTAAACATAAAAAAACCTCAGTGCCTCGCTATTCGGGCACTGAGGGAGTTGGTACGGGTACGCAACGAGAGGATACAGCTTTATCCGCTTCGTCTTTCTCCGGCAGAGGGACTTACAGACAGCATCGCTTCCCGTATCTGCGTGGCCACATCGCCGATACCGGCGGGAGAGTAGTTCATCATGACGGTGTTTGAACTCGAGTTGCGGGCTACATCCTGAACCGCATCGTAGTGCTGGGTCACGAGCAGGAGCGTCATGACTTCCTCTTCACTGACGCCGGTTTCCTTGATGGTTTCTATAGACTCACGAATGCCGCGGGCAATCTCCTGGCGCTGATTGGCCAGTCCCTGCCCCTGCAGTCGCTTGCTTTCCGCCTCGGCTTCCGCCTTCTTCACCAGCTTGATCTTCTCGGCTTCCGCCTCATTCCTCGTACTGAATGGAAACCTTGGTGTTAATGAAAACATTGTCCTGCGTTTTGGTTTCCACATCCACATCGAGCTGCTGGATCCTGAGATTGGAAACCTTGACAATCCGGTCAATGAAAGGCAGCTTGAAGCAGAGCCCCGCGAAACGCACCGAGTGATATCGCCCAAAGCGCTCAATAATGGCCGCTGTCTTTTGCTTGACGATAAAGACAGCGTTAAAGAACAGCACCAATACGACGACAGCACCCAGGATCAACCAGACTATTCCGCTATTCATTTTCTCTTCTCCATTTCCGCTCTTTATGAGCGACGATACATACTAATACACATGCGTCAACATAATTTGGATATATATACATATTAATTGACATTAATAGGAAAATCAGGCACACTTCTCCCATGCCGTATCAAAAAGACGAGAACCTGAAGCGCATAAACATTATGTTGAGGGAGGACCAGCATAAGAAGGTCATGGATGCGGGGCTGAATTTGTCCGGTTTGCTGCGCGATCTGCTGGACGATCACTTCAGCGAATCCAAAATCACCCTTTCCGTCACTCCGAAAACCAAACAGATCTATGACAATCTAATCAGCAACTTCGGGGGGCACGACAGGGATATTGAGCCGCACTTCGTGCAGGTCATGGATAAGGTGCTCCAGGGAAAAATCGCCGAGATCGACGCCCTTCGCAAAAAGCTTAAATAGCAAACCTTTATGCTGAAACAAGCGCCCGGCTATTGATTTCAAACAGATACCCTCATTCTTCCGATTCTCGTATCTTCCGCTGTCCCTCTTCCACATTTACAAAGACCAGAAGAACTCCCCCCACCAGGAAAAACAGGAAGACCGAGGGAATTGCGTTCCGCAGGGATCCCGTCGTAGCCGTCATCAAAGTAATTAAGGATGGGCCCAGAATCCCGGCAAATTTTTCAAAGACGGCAAAGAGGCCGAAAAATTCCCCCGATTTTTTGGGCGGGATCATGCTCCCGAAAAGCGAACGGCTCAGAGCCTGGGTGCCGCCCTGGACCATCGCCGTCAGAATGGCGAGTATGAAAAAATGCGCGGTTGTGGTTATAAAATAGGCAAAGATCGAGATAAATGCGTACACGACCAGTCCCAGGTAAATAGCCCGTTTGGTGCCGATACGCCCGGCAAGGCCGCCGAAAAGAAACGCGAAGGGGATGCCGATGAACTGGACCAGAGTATATGCGAGAATCATCGCGCCCCGGTCAATCCCGATACTCTCGCCATAGAGGGCGCTCATGCGGATAATGGTTCCGATTCCGTCGTTATAAATCAAAAACGCCAGAAGCAGCAAAAAGGCGTTGCGATATTTGCGCAGTTCATGCAGTGTCCGCATGAGCCGTTTAAATGCCAGCCGGACAACTCCACCGGAAAATCCTTCATCGCGCAACGGACGAATCGCGGGTTCCGGCACGTGGCGAAACAGAGGGATCGCAAACAGCACCCACCATACTGCTACGGCTACGAATGAAAGTCGAAAAGGCAAAGAAGCAACCGACGGCAAAACATCATTTCCTCCGGGGATTCCTATCCAACCGGGATTTTTATACACTGCCCCACAGATCGCCAGAATCAATCCTCCGCCTATGTAGCCCAAGGCATACCCGGCCGTCGAAACCTTGTCCATTTCCTTGCTTGGAGCTACGTGAGGCAGCAGCGAATCGTAAAACACGAAACTGCCGTTGGCGCCGATATTGGCGAGTACAAACAGAACGA
The DNA here is from genome assembly GCA_016934295.1 of Acidobacteriota bacterium. Classification (GTDB taxonomy): domain Bacteria; phylum Acidobacteriota; class UBA6911; order UBA6911; family UBA6911; genus UBA6911. Next base: position 17,876 of record JAFGTD010000252.1, on the reverse strand, counting down.
GCGCGAAAAACCAGGCTCCCTGCTGGATAAAAAACATCAACGCAACGGACGCCGCGCCTATGCCCATGAAGGTGCCCAGCATCCGTTTCTTCACCGCAGCCTGATCCGCCATCGCACCCAGTATCGGTGCCAGGATTGCAATAATCGCGAGCCCGATGGATGTTGCCAGACCGAATCGTACTGCCGCGACATCCGAGGTCAGGTCCGATGCCGCGTATGACAGGAAAAAGAACTGGTAGATCGTGGAAATAACAATAGTCACCATGGCCGAGTTGGCCCAATCGTACATGGCCCACGCGCGCTGGATTTTGGTCCGCAGTCCGATCCGGGCCAGTATGCCTGTTGGGTTATCTGCACTCATATCGGGCCTCCACGGCAGGTTCTATCCAGCTCAAAAAGTGACCTTATGCTTTATTTTCATAACGGAGCTGATACGCAAAACTTGCCACTTTAAATTAATGCATTAAACAGATTGGACGCAAAAGAAGCGCCAACCGGACTTAAAGATACAAACAATTGATCTTTCGTGACTTACAAGACTCAGCGGATGTCGTTCCGGCCAATATTCCTGAAAAGAATCAACGCTTTGTGTATGCATGGCGGGCAATTCCTGTATATACCGGCCAAACATCCCTCCGGAGAACCCGATTTGCATACTGTCCTGGAATACTTTGCAAAGCGTGGAGTCATTATACGGAATGACGCTGATGCCGGAAGAGAAATCTCAGGTTTTCCAGGCGATTCTTCCGGAAAAGAAAGGTTACGGTACTTTGAATATGTCTTCACACTGAATGCGGAAGACCTTAAAGTATGTTCCCATGAAGAAGCTTCTGGTTGTATACAACACCATGACCGGCGGTACCGAACAGATGGCACGGGCCGCGGCCGACGGCGCGTCCTCGGATCAGGCGGTTCGGGTTAACCTGATCCGCGCGTCGAAAGCGGGCGCAAACGAACTGCTCGAATCGGACGGCTATATCTTCGCCACGCCCGAGAATCTGGCCGCAATGTCGGGTCTGATGAAAGACTTCTTCGACCGGACCTATTACCCGGCCCTGGAACGGATCAGGGGTCGGCCTTACGCGATATTGATTTGCGCCGGCAGCGACGGCGAAAACGCCGCGCGGCAAATCGCGCGGATAGCGACCGGGTGGCGGCTGAAACCGATCGCTGAGCCGCTCATCATCTGTACGCATGCCCAGACGCCGGAAAGGGCCCTGGCGCCTAAAACGATCGGGGCTGCCGATCTCGAACGATGCCGGGAAATCGGCGCCACTATCGCCGCGGGATTGGCGCTGGGTATCTATTAATTATCAGCTATCCGGCCAGGCATCTTTGGTAGTAAACTTGACGTTATATATTCAGCAACCATTCTGATCGCGAGGCGATACCATGGCAGACATTGCAGGCAGCAATGGACAGAGAACGGAATTCAAGGCTGTCGGTCGGGCAAACGTCCCCGGCAGGCTGTCGTATACCATAGCCACCGGCCGGGCCAAATACGGCGCCGATGCGGTCATGTCCGACATGCTCCACGCCAAATTTCTTCGAAGCCCCCATGGCCGGGCTAAGGTAAAGAGTCTGGATATCAGCAAGGCAAAGGAACTGGAGGGCGTTGTGGATATCGTCACCTGGGACGATCCGGAGGTCCTGTCCATAAATCCGGGTCTGACCCATCCGCCCGTCAATACAATGGCCGGGATCCACGGCCCCCTGATCCCGGGTGAAGCGGAGACGGAAGACGAGGAGATAGGTGCGGTTGTTGTCGCCGTAACCCCGGAAATCTGTGACGAGGCCCTGAGACTGATTGAGGTGGAATGGGAAATTCTGCCAAGCATTGTGGATGCCCGGGATGGACTGAAACCGGGCGCGCCGGTTATCAAGCACGATCCAAAGAAGCTGCTGTCGAACTATGCTGCCGGGGATATCGAATCCGGATTCAAAGAGGCGGATCATATTCTCGAATTCGACTGGGGGCACTCCCGCACGGCATCGCACATACCGAATCCGAACGGGAGCCTCGCATGGTGGGCTCAGGACCCATGGGGATCCGAAGGCCCTACCCTGTATATCGAAGGCGTATCTCCTACGTGGGGAGCATTTCAGCTTCGCCCCCTGTACAATATCGACTTCGACAAGCTCCATCGCCTGACCCTGTTTCAGGGCGGCAAGTACTGCGACTGGATCATCCGCCGCTCCCAGCTCATTACGCCTCTGCTGGCCCGCAGAACGGGGCGGCCCGTCCGCTGCGTTAACGAAAGGCGGAACGATTACTATGTGGCGAATCCACAGCGATATTGTCACGTAAAGATCGGATTCAAAAAGGACGGAACGATTACGGCCGTTGAGGAAAGCACCATCGGGGATCAGGGAGCCCCGGAAGAAACAGCCTCCGCATGGGGAGCATTCGAAGCAAGATTCAGCCCTTTCAATACAACCCGATGTGTCCATCAAAAGAGCCGTTTCCAGGAAGTCTACACCAATTCAGGCCGCAATACTCTCAGCCAGACTTCCCCGTTCAACTGGGACGTCATGACAATAGCGGAGCAGATTGTGGCGGAAAAACTCGGCACGGACGTGATCGATATCGCGCTCAGGAACGTCCACGGGCCTTCATCCCAGCAGGATCCCGGCATCCCCCCCGGTCTGCTGATGTGCGTGGAAAAGGGGAAAAAGGCCATGGATTGGAAATGGCATCCGGCCGGCACTCGAAAACTCCCGGACGGTCGGTTGCACGGACTCAGCTTCCGGTACGCCCTGTCACCCCGGCACGCCCAGCAACCGTACACCGCGACAGTAACCATTCAGGCGGACAACAAGGTTTACATACCGCTCAAGGGACCCTGGGCCGGTATTTACTCCGCGGATGCCGTAGCCCTGGTTGTCGCTGAAGAGATGGGCGCAAAAGTCGAGGACGTGATCCTGCGCTATGATGAAAAAGCTATATTCACTCCGTGTGGAGGCGGAAGCGACGGTTCCACCGCATCCGCCTGGGTCATGAAGGAAGCGGCCGTAAAATGCAGAAAACTGCTCCTGGACCTGGCCGCCAAATCCAGGGTGTTCAATACCAGCCCGGAGGATCTCGACACGAAAGACACCATGGTCTACCTGAAGTCGGATCCGAACAAAGCCTTCCCCTTCGGAAAGTTCATCGCGGATGAAGGATTCGGCGATCACGATCTGGATATCACGGCAACGTATTTCGGGAGGCCTCCGGAAACAACGTGGGCTAAAGGCGGACATATCCTCGACGTCATGAATACAAGCTACTGCGAAGTGGCCGTGGATCCCGATACCGGCGGAGTGGAGGTAACCAGATTCGTGGTCGTCTGCGACCCGGGCAAGGTACTCAGGATGACTTCGTTCGAAGGGCAGCTGCACCAGGCGATGTACTTCAGCCAGGGCGGGGGATTGTCCGAGGAGTTTATCTACGACAAGAAGACGGGCGTAAAGCTCAGCACGAACATGTTCGAGTATAAGAAGCCCACCATCGCGGATCTGGGTCCGATCGATACCTACGCTGTTGAAACTCGATCGGGGAACGCCTGTTACGGCGCTTCGGGCATCAGCCACTGCATGGCGGCTCCGCTGCTTCCCGTCTGCGCGGTGGCCAACGCGATAGGGCATTGGATCGCACCGCCCGCCACGCCGGACAAGATTCTGAAAGCCCTGGGAAAGGTTTAGATACGTTTTTTACACCGGTGGGGAGTAATTCTGGAAGACGCAGCTTCGGCTTGCCCGGTGGAGCGGGGCTCGGGGTCGGTATCGGGTTCGGAATCGATTGCAAAGTAAAGAATCTGTTTTTTCAAACGTATAAACAGATCCCCGATGCCGATAGCGACTCCGACCCCGATGTGCTCCCGCCATCAACGTTCTCCGGAACGGCCTAGCCTCCCGGGGTCGCACGGCTGAATGCCTTGGATTTGGTTGGAATTAACATACCCGTTATTGTTCCATGCACGAACAGAGCATTGTTGAATCTCTATTAAGACTTGCGCTCGATAACGCCCGCAAGGGCGACGCCCGAAAAATCATCAGCATCCACCTGGTTGTCGGCGATTACACCGGGGTAGAGGAAGACGCCGTAAACTTTTATTTCGGTTTCCTCAGCAAAGACACCATCGCCGCCGGCGCCAGGATTCATTACACGCACGTGCCCGCACAGCTGCGCTGCCGGGACTGTGATATCCTTTTCCCATTGCAGAAACGCGATTACCGCTGCCCGGAATGCGCAGGGGGACGCGTGGAGATTGTCGGCGGACGGGAACTTTATATCGAGAATATGAAGGTGGAGTAAATGAGCGCCAAAACAGTATCCGTAAAAGAAAATATCCTGGCGGCGAATACGGAAAAGGCGGAACAGAGCCGGAAATTACTGAGCAGTCGCAACGTCCTGATGGTCAATGTCATGTCGTCCCCGGGATCGGGCAAGACCAGCCTGATTCTGCAAACGGTCAACCGCTTTCGGCATAAATACCGGATCGCGGTTATTGAAGGGGATATCGCCTCTTCCATTGACACGGACAAAATAACACGTCAGAACATCCCGGCAATTCAGATAAATACCGGCGGCGGCTGCCACCTGGACGCCCGGATGATAAGGAATTCGCTGGACACAATGGATCTCGGCCAAATCGACCTGATCTTCATTGAAAATGTCGGGAATCTTGTCTGCACTGCCGATTTTGACCTCGGTGCGCATAAAAACGTCGTCATCCTGAGCATTCCCGAAGGGGACGACAAACCCTATAAATACCCGGTAATCTTTATCGAGGCGGATGCGGTTGTTGTAAATAAAACGGACGTTCTGCCACATTTTGATTTCAATTTGGACGACTTCCCCGGGATAATAAGAGGCCTGAATCCTTCCGCTAAAGTTTTCCCGGTTTCCGCCAAGACCGGGGAAGGACTGGATTCCTGGTTTTCATGGATCGAAGAGATGTTAATGTAAACGGATTGGCATTGATGAGGAGAGTTTATGGCGGGCAGCAGCGTCTACAAGGAGTTGTCGGACAAGTTGGGCGTCTGGGAATCGGAACGTTTCCTGAAAATTCTGAACGCAATGTTGACCCCGGTTGAAGCCCGGATCTGCCTGGAGTTGTTTGAACCCGCAACCTGCCGGGAACTGGCCGGCAGGTTGGACATTGCCGAGAAGGAACTCTCACAAAAACTGGATGTCCTGGTAGACAAAGGCATGCTGACCCGGGGATTGACCCAGTATGCCTTTCACACAACCCTGCTGGCGTTTCACCATGAATGTGTCGCCGACACCGCCCCCCACACAGGCCCGTATGCAGTCGCCCGGGAGGTTAAAGAGCTCTGGGCCGACTTTTTCTATAACGAGTGGTCGTATCACTTCATAAAACATACCGAAGAGTTCATCAAAATGACCGGCCGCAGCCTTCCTATCTCGCCGGCCATCGGAGCGCTTGAACGGAGCCCCAATATCAAGCCGGAGGATATCCTTCCCGAAGAGAACTGGAAGCTGAAAATCGAAAACGCCAAAAGCAGGATCCTCGCGCCGTGCGGGTGCCGAATCTCCTGGGGGCACAAATGCGAACTGCCGATGATGACCTGTTTCGCCTGTTTTGACAGGCCGAGAGGCGAGTACTATCTCAATCAGCCGGGCCGGCTGCTGAAGGAAGTATCTTTAGAGGAATCCCTGGCTATTGTGCGGGAGTGTGAAGAAGCCGGGCTGGTTCACTGGGGGGATTGTTACTGTTGTGACTGCTGCTGCGAAAACCTCTTTCCGGTGACTCGCGACAAGCGCTTTGACCTCATGACACCCAACCGGTTTCTGGCGGTAGTGGATGAGGAGAAATGCATCGGCTGCGAGGATTGCGTCGACCGGTGCAAATTTGACGCGATTGAAATGAAACAGGATGCAGCCTCCGGGGATCGGATATCCTCCATAGACCCTGAAAAGTGCAAGGGCTGCGGTCTCTGCATCATCACCTGTGAACCGAACGCGTTAACTTACGAAATTGTCCGGCCGCCGGAATATCTGAAACCCAAACCGCCCGAGGGTAACGATTCGAAAGAACCGGTGATGGAGTTCCCCGTTTGGGGACACTATTTCCTCAAATAGAACGAGGTTGAAATGAAAAGAAAACCGTTATTGTCAAGCTGCCTGCCGGCGTTTACAGCCCTGATCCTGTCGTGCGTCGTTACTATTTCGTCCGCGTGTAAATCCCCCGAAGCAATGATTACCGTTCTGAATCCGGCTGTTATGGAGAAACTTGCGGAGCGAGTGCCGCTGGCGCCCCGGCTGGACACCCTGGAAGGCAAAACCATCTACCTGGTGGACATGAACTATGAAGGGATCCTGGGCACTCCCGTGATGGGGGAAATGCAGCGGTGGTTTGCGCGCAACATGCCCGGAGTCAAGACCGTACTCAAGCTCAAGAGCGGCAGCTACATTTCGGATGATCCCGCATTATGGAAGGAGATAGCCGAAAAAGGAGGGGATGGCGTCATCATGGGCGTAGCCGGCTGATGGGGCTGCATCTCGGCCGTGAGCCGCTTCAACGGACTTCTGGAAACACAGTACGGCATCCCCACAGTGTCGCTTGCGAATGAAAACGTTGTGTCCTTCGGAATTAACGCCCATTTCAAATACAGTACCGGCATGCCCCTGCGTTACGTCGGAATGCCCTATCCCTTTACGGGCCTTAACGAAGAAATGCTGAAAACCTATCTCGAAGGCAAAGATAACGTCAGCGGCAAACCAGTGATGCAGGCGATCGTCGACAGCCTGACAACCCCCTTGACGGATAAGGAAAAGATGTCCGGGATCCCGGCAGAGGCGGAACCCGAACCGAGATTGCTGCCCCCGGACACCGCGGATAATCTGCAGCGCCTGTTTAAGGACAAACACTGGACCGACTACAATCCAGTCATACTCCCGACAGAAGAGAAAGTCGCCGCAATGCTTGAAGGCACCAGCCACGCACCGGATGAACTGGTGAAGAAAGAATCCGGCACCTTTAATACCACCCGTCCGTTCACGGTGGAAAAGGTCGCCATCATTGCCGTCATGGCGGGCGCCAAACCCGAATACCTGCCCACGATCCTGGCGCTCTCCAGCCAGGTCCCGTATATGGATTCCACTACCTCCAGCGCGAGCATGGTGCTGGTGAACGGCCCCGTTCGCAACGAGATCGGAATGAATTCGGGTATAGGGGCCTTGGGACCGAATGCCGAGGCCAATTCTGTCATCGGCCGCTCCATGGTCCTGATACATAAAATAATTCAGGGATACCGGGAGGGCGTGTCCGGTTTCTCCTCCCTCAGCAATCCGCTGCTCTACAACTACGTGACCATAGCGGAAAACGAGGAAGCCCTGCCTGACGGATGGGAGCCTTTCCATGTGCTGAACGGTCACAAACCGGAAGACAGCGTTCTCACGATACTCATGGGCTGGAACTTCGTGAACTGTTCGGGATCGGTCGTCGAGCATTACGCTCCCCAGCTTTTAATGAGGGACTTTACGCGGGTGCTGGCGGCAATGGGATCGGCGACACTCATTATGGATCCGTCAGTAGCGGATCTGCTCAGAAACTCCCAGGGATTCAAAACAAAGGGAGCTCTTGCCGAATGGCTCTCCGAGAACGCGGTCACGACCGCGGGAACCTACTGGGCGAACTCCATCGCTTCCGGCATGATGGGTCCCCTTGGCGACCAGGGTCTCGAGCCCTATGCCACCTGGAGAAAAGTCCCAAGCGACACATTGATCAAGCATCTGCCGAACCCGAACAATATTCGGACGATCGTAGTGGGAGGAGAGACAGCCAGTGTCTGGTTCATAACCGACTTTATGGCCGGCAGGGGCGTCTCGATCGATGCCTGGAGATAATCAAAAACAAGACAGGAATCATTCACGGAAAGCCATCAACGACATGCCAAAGAATCTATATCTAACCACCACCGGACCGGTTGCAGGCAAAAGCGCCATTGCCCTTGGGTTGATGTCCGGGCTGCTTCGGGAATTTAGGCGAGTGGGCTACTTTCGCCCCATTGGACGGAGCGATCAACGGGCGGAATATCCCGATCCCAACGCGTATCTCATATGTTCCGTTTTCGGTCTGGACTGTGATCCCAAGTCGGTCGTCGGCATCCAGTCCCAGCAGGCCATGGAAATGATCACAAAGGGACGCCAGGCCGAGATGATGGAAGAAATCCTCGCCGCATACAAGGCTTTCGAGAAAAACTGGGATTTTGTGCTGGTGGAAGGCACGAATTACCAGGGATCCAGCACCGCTTTCGAGTTTGAGATCAACGCGGAAGTGGCCCGCAATCTCGGCGCTCCCGTACTCCTTGTGGTTAGCGGCAGGGGGCACAACGCATCGGAGATTTACGAAAACGCATGTATGAGCAAAGAGGAGTTTGAAGACCAGGGCTGCGACCTGCTGGGGGTCATCGTCAACCGGGTAGAAAGGGAGCACCTCGAAGAGACATCGAAATTTCTTGCAAAAAGGCTTCCGGAGCGGGGGGTTCCCTTCGCCGGCGCGATACCCGAGGACGTGATTCTTGCCAAACCGCGTATGGACGAGATTGCGGCCGCCCTCGGCGCCGATGTTATCTACGGCGCGAAATACCTGGACAACCTGGTGGACAACTTCCGGATCGCATCGATGCAGATGCCGACGCTTCTGGAGAGGATCGGTCCGGGCTCCCTCATTATCGCCGCCGGGGACAGGGCGGATATCCTGCTGGGGGCGATCGCGTCCCAGATGTCCAACAGGATGCCGAAGCTGGCGGGTGTCCTGCTCAGCAGCGGACTTCGACCCAACGAAACCATCGACCGGCTTATCAAGGGGATGGAAAGAATTCAGCTGCCCGTGCTCGCGGTCGAAACCGGAACCTACGAAACTTCCATCAACGTCAGCCGCGTTACCGCGTCCATCATGCCCCGGAGCTACAGGAAGATCGAGACGGCCCAAATGCTTTTCGACGAGCACGCGGATCTGAATGTGATCCTCAAAGGCGTCATGGCCAAGCGCGAAAAGAGAGTAACGCCGAATATGTTTCTGTTCAACCTTCAGGAGCAGGCGCGTTCGGACAGAAAACACATCGTTCTGCCGGAAGGAGCGGAAGACAGAATCCTGCGGGCGGTACAGATTCTCCTGCGCCGTAAGATCGTGAACCTCACTCTCCTTGGCCGGGAAGACCAAATACAAAACCGGGCGGAACAGCTCATGGTGGATCTGGAGGGTGTGGAAATCATCGACCCGTCAAACTCTCCCCGCCTCGACGACTACGCGGCCGAATACATGAAGCTGCGAGAGCACAGGGGCGTCACCCCCGACATTGCCAGGGAGACGATGCAGGAACCATCCTATTACGGGACGATGATGGTATACAAACAGGATGCGGACGGGATGGTGTCCGGATCGATCAACACGACGGCCCATACGATTCGACCGGCATTTGAATTCATCAAGACCGGAGAAGGTGTCAAAATCGTGTCGAGCGTTTTCTTCATGTGCCTGGCGGACAGGGTGCTGGTGTACGGAGACTGCGCGGTCAATCCGAATCCGACGGCGGAGGAACTGGCCCATATCGCCGTTACCAGCGCAAATACGGCCAATTCCTTCGGGATAGAACCTCGCGTAGCGATGCTTTCCTATGCAACGGGCAAATCCGGCAAAGGCGCCGACGTCGACATGGTAAAGGAAGCCACGAAAATTGCCCGGAAGATGCGTCCCGACCTGCCTATCGAAGGGCCGATGCAGTATGACGCGGCCATCGACGTATCCGTCGCCCGAACAAAAATGCCCGAAAGCAGCGTAGCGGGCCGCGCCACAGTGTTTATCTTTCCCGACCTGAACACGGGCAACAATACCTACAAAGCGGTGCAGAGGTCCTCCGGCGCGATCGCGGTGGGGCCGGTGCTGCAGGGCTTGCGCAAACCGGTCAACGATCTGAGCCGCGGCTGCACGGTACCGGATATCGTCAATACAGTGGCGATTACGGCGATACAGGCGCAGACCGTCGTCCGGAAATAGAAGGCGGCACCCTAAGCCTCATTTTTTCTTCCCTGAATGAGAGGATCAGCGATTTCTTAGGCATATCTGCCGTATCTCCTGGTAGTGTCTATCATAGCTTTCACGTTTTCCGGCCGGGCCTCATCCAGAGCCGTCGCCGTCATGATAAAACCGCCGTCTTTACCGCACACTTTAATGAGGTTCCTGCAATAGTCTTCGACCTCCGAGACAGTACCGGTTTGCAGGAGGAAGCCGGGAACATCTATCATGAAGCAAAGATGTCCGCCCAGGATGGCCTTCGCCTTTTCCGGATCGGTCTTCGCGAAATGACAAAGGACTTTCCCTTTGGGCAATTCAAGCAGGTATTCAAGGCGTTGGTCCCATGTGCCTTCGAAGAACGGACACGGCGTCCATCCGGCGTCGATTAAGGCCAAAAGGACTTCCTTCAGAGTCGGCCAGTAGAATTTTTCAAATTGCGGCAGATTCATGAATCCGTCCGACCCCCTGTGAAGAGCCAGGAAAACCCTTTTAACACTTCCTTCTTCAGGAGCGGGCAATGACTTGATCATGGTCAAGTTCTGTTTGCAAAGCATATCGCAGGCATCCAGAAGCTTGTCCGGCAGCCGATACATATCCAGCATGGAACCGCGCATACCGCGGAGGAAATCGGAAATCATGTCGAAGGGCGCCCCGGCCATCATCAGGGGAGTCGTGTAGTCGGGGAAACCGAGCCCCGCCATCTCTTCACTGAAGTTGACATCCCGGGTTTGCCACTCTGCCTGCAATTCCGCCGCTTTGCGGAATTTTTCAAGCATTTCCACCATATCCGGCAGGGTGAAACGCGCCAGGTAGGGGGCCATCCCCATACTGAACAGCAGGGACCTGAAGGGAGGCAGCTTGGCCATGGGCGCCGCAGACTCCAGAACCCGGGGCAGAAAGCTGCGCACGATAAAGTCCGACGGGTCGCTGAGAAAGGCATCATAATCTTCCGCTTTCATCGGCTCCAGCTCGATCATCTGGTGACTGTGGTCCGGAGACACACCAAAACCAGGCCACCTCATTTGACGCGGGCCGAGGATCTCCATCGCCTTCCCGGAAAACCCGGCGGTCTGGGCCCAGTAAACATCCGGCTCAAGCTCTGTTATTGTTTTGTAATTGGCCGCTCTCCATTTTTCGGGTTCGTAATAGGCTGCCGAGCAGGGAATGCCGCAATACCTGGCCGCAAAATAGCCGACCCAGAGTTGGAACGGCACCCGGTCCGGCACCTTCATTGCGATGGCTTCGTTTACCCGGTTATCTCTTTCGGCATATTCCTTCGCAGTTCCGTTTATGGATGTCGCCTTGGTCATGTTTTTGAGAACCTCCGAATCATCAATCATCGTTAACAATCGCTACGGTTAAAGAATACACAACCAGGCTGTTTGGACAACGCAGGGAGTTTGGCCTGTCATTCGAAAGGGACCATTTTTTCGTTATCGCCTTTGAGTGAAACCTTGAGATTCAGATTAAAGCCGTCAACTAAGTGGGCTGCACCCATGCCTCCCTGCCCCATAAGGTCCCAATGGCATAGTGGCCCGGGGTTTTACCCATCATCGACATGCAACTCCCGAAACGAGGTTGCCTGAAAAACACCCTGTTGTGTTCGGTGAGGCCAATTATAAAGGGATATTGTATGTGGCGGAAGGGAAATCCAGAGTGAAAACCGGCTCACAGCATGAAGCCGTATATTCTAACTTGACTGCAGATATACTGAGTTAGGAAGACTGGTATTCAGTCCAGCGCAATACAGACTATCCTTGGGATTGCATCCACATTACTGAAGTGCAGGCGCATGCCTGCCATGCCGAACAGATACAAACTCGCATCCTCCGGCACGTTATTCATAACCTCCAACTCGGATGCCCGGCTGGAAACATACTTCTCCCCTAAGAACGGCAGCAGAAAGCAGGGGCATGGTTCCGGTTTGGGCACCTCCTTGACAATAATGCTTTGGCCTATCAACTGCTTAATATAGCCGCAAGTCAGTCGAAAATGACTGGGGGCCAAAACACCCGCCTTTTCCAGCAGCCGCCTGTTTTGTGAGACCGTTTTTTCCAGAAGCTTTATGTATTCCTTTGGATTCGAAACCAATAATTGAATCTGTAGGCGCGTATCGGGATCCGGCTCCAATCCTTCGAATGCCAGCCAATTCTGTTGAACGGCTAAATCCAGCGTCAGAGCAACGAATCGGCGCAGATCCTTGTCCGACAGCCTCTTCTTCCAATTATCCATACCACCGAGTGAACCCGGCCCGGTATTCCGGGGACCGGCTTCTTTCAGGAGCCTTTCCCTCCAGGATGGATCCACGGCTGCAGGAGGCATGTTCAGTCGAAACTTGCGATCCGGATGCTTCAACAGCGAGCGGATATTATATGGAAAAAAAGAATGGAACCGTTCGCTGTCCCGACTGACATCCACGGCAACCGAAAAAAATGGATCCAGTTTCTCGACAACATCCTTGAACTCCGCCTCATCCATGATGCCTTTAGAAAAAACATCCCCTGGAGATTTCCGCCCGGAAAAACGAACATCCGGCTTACGGTTCATAAATGTGACCGTAGCTCGTTCCTTAAAGGCATTTTCCCTGTAGACATTTATATGCACGAATGCCTCCGGCATGGGCACGGCCGCTTCCAGGCGTTGATCGCGGCTTAATGCATCTGTGCGAAGTTCTGAGCGATCGGGCCTGACAACCGGATCTCCGAACAATTCAAAGCGGAACTCTTCGGTATTTTCCCCCTGGGAAATGTAACTCTTTCGCACCGATGCAAGCGCCAGTCTGGCATATGCCTCTGGAGCGAGAGATGCGCCGCCATTCGTCTCACCTTCAGGCTGGCCCCATTGTATTTCAGCTTTCACACCGGAGCCCGATCTTTGCGTATCATTTTCCTGGCTCGCGTATATAAAGGCCAGGCCGGATCCCCTGAAGTTTTCAATATCGCCGCCGGACTCAGGGAATCCCCGGGCTTTGGCCGACAGGAGTAATCCCGGCAAATAAACAAGTACCGCGATAGCCATGAAACGTCTTTGTCTCCTCATTGGAATCCTTCCTTTCCCGGGATAATTAATCCTTCAGGGCTGAATCCCATTTATACTTGCCTGACAATTCTTGCCTTAAAAATAAATGCGAAAAGAATAGGTAAGCCGGCTCATGGATACTTTATGAATATCCCGCGGTGTCATTGCACGATCGATGCCTGATTATGAAACACCGCTTGAATCAACAGGCGTATCCCCGGCGGCTTTCATGGATAAACGCATGAAAATGAAGAGCTGCCGGATTTAAGCACTTACTCCCCACCTAAAACGGGAAATGAATGAGTATGCAATAAAATTAAACCCGATTGCATGATCGAATCAAGCGAAAACGGACGCTAAATGCTATTTTGTAGCTTGCGCGGAATTATTGCCCGCATCGTCAGATGCTCTTTCCACGTTTCTCGATAGCGTACGCCTCGTCAACCTCGGGCGGCGTGGCTTCCCAGAAGAAGAGGATCGTGCTGATTTTAAGAGTGCCTTTTTCATCCAGCACCAGCTGATACCTGGGCATATAGTGCTTTCTCACGAGCACTTCATGCGTTGTTGAGTCAAAGAGAGCCACTTTGAGCAGGGCAACGGCAACCATCCGCCTCTCATCGACAGCGATATCTTCAACTTCGAATTTTTCGTAAACGGTCGGATGCCCCGTGAACATGCGAAAGAATTCGTCCCGGTCGGTTACCGCGTTTGACGGCCCTCCAAAGGCGGATATGTACGGCACGAACCGCACATCCGGCGTGAAGTAATCGCTCATTCTGGCGACAGTTTCGGGATTCTGGGCGTATGTATTGTATGCCGCAAAGTAGTCCATCATCCAATCGATTATGTCGCTGTATGTCGGTTTCATTTATACACCTTCTAATTCGGCTTTGGACGGAATCCGGCGATAGCCCATACTTTTCGCGGGGGATTCATGTAAGCGAAGCGACAAGGGAGACGCAGCAGGCTACGTCCCTGAAGGATTCCCGGTCCATAGCCTGATGCTCCCTCTAAGCAGCTACCGTACGGATTTCGAACCATTTCAACATGGTGCATCCTGTTTCCAGTTTTTTTTATCGGCGCCCGTTCTTTTCAGGCGATCCTCCGTCCGGCATCCGGACCGGGCGAGACCGAGTAGATCTCCGTGATCCTGATGACGATCGCGCCTTTGGATTTGAGGGGATGGCCCATCTTCTCGCTTAACTCACGAATCCATACGACCGTATCTTCGTAAATCTTTCCCTCGGTTTGGATCGAAGCCTCTCCTTTAATCTGATACCCTTCCCCTTTTTCCGCCTCCCAGAATGAAATCGCTACCTTTGGATTCTCTTTGAGGTTGTTCAGAGTCTTCAGGAAGAACTGATCCGATATCAGGATAGTTTCGTCATCCAGGATCTTCACCGCCCCGACCGGAACCACATTCGGGACTCCCTTCAAGTCTGCCGTGCCCAGGACCAAGATGTTCTGTTTGCTGAAAATCTCCTTCATTCCTTCGTTGAGCATTGCCATTACAACTCCTCCTGTAAAAATAATCGATTCATGATTCAGTAATAACCGCAGGTTGAACCGGATGTTTTCGTAACCAATAAACCGGCCGGAAATTCTTTGCGTTGCGCAGACTTATTATAAGGGATAACGTCGATGTTCACAGTTTAATTACCACCGGATGATCCGGTCGGGACAAGGCGCTTTTTGCTCCGGAGGCAAACGCTTCAAGACGTCTTTCGACGGCAATTCTACTACAGGCGGGAAGAAAATGTCAGGAGCGCGCACAGAAACACAGCCCGCCCTGCCCGGTTTCCGGTAATGGCTATGGAAAGCCGTTTTTTAAGGTGCCAAGGAATTGATTCCAATTTTAAAGGGTGCTTTAACGATGAGTTGTCGGCGATCATCAATAAATGTTAATCTTAAAGATGACTTTGGGGAGAACATTGCATGCCGGATACAGAACAAACAATTTCAAGATACCGTACGCTGAGCGCTATTGTCGACCATACCGATCGGCTGGAAGCGATATACAAAAAGGACCTTGAATTTGGAGACCGGTTAATCGTCACCACCAGGAACTCGACATACTCCATCCATGCCGTCCGGGAAGGCCTTTATGCCGTCTCCGGAGGGTGGTTCGACCGGCACGGTCTGTCGCCGACAAAAGTGGCCATTAACGGCTGTACCTGGGGTGGGCATGCAATCAAGGAAGACATTCTGGCGGCCTGCGGCCTGCATCTGGAATTTGAAAACAGTGTTGTGACCAGCCGAATCCTGCAGTTTCAAGTCATCCGTTTCCGCGAAGTATCCGTTCAATAATCAATCCATTGATATAATGAAAGAATGGTGATCGTAGACGGGAATAACGTGATGGGACAGCGGATCGGCTGGCACCGCGATAAATCCGCTGCTCAGCTGCAACTGATTGACGAAGTCGAGCGCATAGCCCGGGCGAGAAACGAACCGCATATACTGGTCTTTGATGCGGCGCCCAAATCCGCGGTGCCCGATAAGCGGAGCCGGCCGTTGCTGACAATTAGATCTGCCCGGACAGGCTCGAGTGCGGATGAACTCATTTTAGAGCTGGTCTATCGCCATAACCGGCATTCAGAGTTATTGGTAGTGACGTCGGACCGGGCGCTTACCCGCCAGATCCACGTACTTGGCGCCAGGGTGATACGTTCCGGTATCTTCAGGCGAATACTGGAACAAAAATCCTGAAGATTTGCAGCTACCCCGCTTTTATGATCGAGGCCGGGCCTTGCGGTAAAGGAAGGCGGCCTTAACTAGAGTTTTTCCGGCTGACAAAGGAATTCGTCGGAATCTGCCGTCCGTCCGCAGTTCTTACATACGAAGGTTGCTTCCTTCACCCGCTCTTTATAATCGCTGAAATTACTCTCGAGGTAACCCATATTTACCAGGTAGCACAGATGTTCATCATGCATGGGATGCGGCATCTCGGGTTTCTTCATATTCATTCTCCTTTTTCATTTTATGCGTATTGAACGGCGAAATGGCGCCGGTCCTCATAGTTATTGATACAATAATCGTTTACCCTCTTCAATAGGGATTTAGCCCGTACGCCTGCTGCAAATCAGCGTTAAAGGAGGCTCCTCGGTACTGGCCGACGGCTTGCTGATAGAAGGAAAACTGAAAAAGCAGGAAGCTGATTTCTGTTTCGGTTATGGAGTGATGCTTCAGTTGTTGGATGATCTTCAAGACTTGAACGAGGATCGTGCCGTCGGGCACCGGACGCTTTTTACTCTTAAGGCGGCGACAGAACCGATGGACTGCATCACAAATCGACTTTGGGCTTTGATTCACTGTGTGATGCGCCCGTTGAATTGCTTCGATAGTGCAAGGGGGCTTGAATTGAGGGACCTGATCTGTCGCAGCGGCAGGGCGATGATCCTGAATTCCATGGCGGAATACGCCGACCTGTATTCCGGGGAATATTTGCGCCACATGGAACGATTTTCTCCGCTGAGTTTTTCTTTTATGAGAAATAACGGCAAAGAGATCCGGGCTCGTTTTGAGAAAATCTGGCATGGTCTGGCGCGGCGGAGAAAACTTCGGTCCATCTTCGACCTCATTTAGCAAAAACATTTTTAAAAATAGAGCCAGGGGATAATCGATAAATGCCTGACTGTTCCCGCAAGGCAAATAATGTATTATTATTTTCTGTAAATTGTGATCTGTAAATCTTCCCGGACCGACTGTGATTTCAGAAAAAAAGCTGCTCTTCTGCAATGTTGATTTTGACACCGACCTGGCTTCCGTTCGTTCCCCCCGGCAGCAGCAGTCATGCTTTGAGGCTCAGTTCTATTACCTGTTGTGCGGCGGCGATGAGGACAGAATATTTCTTGATGCCGATCCCCATGAGAAATATCAATCCTATTTATCCGATCAGGGAATTCCGGTGCCGCGACGGTGTTCGAACAGCGACATCCTTTCTGATTCTATCGCCTTCCCATGGGGATGGAGTACATCGGCCATCAACCGGTTCCTCAATTTCGGCGCGAAGGTGCATCACCCTCCGCTGAACATCATCAAAACCGTCAATGGTCGTAGTTTTTGTCATCGGACAACACAGCAACATGGTCTGGATATCGCAGGCTCCCGGATCTGCAAATCGGCGGAAGAAGCACGCGCATTGTTCCGTACATGTCGTTCTTTTCCACTGGTCATCAAGCCCGAACACGGGAATTCGGGCATCGGCTTTATTCATGTGCCGTCGACGGATCAGGCGGCTGACGACACGATAGATGCGCTGTTCTCTCAACCGGACACAGCGGCGGTTATCCAACCATGGGTAATCCGGGTGGCGGACTTCTCCTCCCTGTTCCAGTTGACCAGCAAGGGTGGCGTCCGTTCCATATCGCATCATCGAACCTTGAATAACCGGGCCGGAGTCTATTACGGAAACCTGCTGATACCGGACGATCCGCTGATTGCGAAATGGAGGGATTCACTGGATGCCGGTGCGGCGATTGTTGCCCGGGAATTGCACGATACCGGATATTTCGGTCCCGTAGGGCTGGATTGGATTGTATATACGGAGGATGAAACCGGACGGGAAAAATGTGCGCTCATCGATATCAATGCCAGGCAGCCAATGAGCTTCGTGGCTTATTGCCTGCGCGAACAATTGGCAAGCGATAAACATTGCCTGTTCCAATTCGCGCCGCGCCGCAATTATCGTGCCCTGACCGATTACGGATCGTGGTATCGAGGATGCGCCCGGAATGCGTTCGATGCGGAACGTAGAACAGGCATTCTGCTTTTTACACCGCTCTCATACGCCATGGGACCGGTCGAATACAGCCCCGTGCGTCATGGATTCTT
>JAFGTD010000251.1 GCA_016934295.1 Acidobacteriota bacterium | reverse complement strand
TCCTAGGTTTTATCGGAAGCGCACAAGTACAAAATAACATAATAAGACAACGTTGGGGTGCGCTTTCGATAAAACGACTTGAAGGGAGCCGAGGAGCGGCGGCGGGTGGGCCTACATTAACTGTAGGTATGTATTTTCAATAGTAGGAAAGCTGCCAATCGGCTGCGAGATTGGACTAAGCTGCTGCAACGATGAACAGATTACGATCCCGTAGCGATGTGTTTTTATCTGGAATACTTCCATAATAGCTGCATAAAAAGCTGAATTATCCTTCTTCAAGGCAGACGAATGCCGTCTCCTGCATTACGAAGATTTGGATTCGGGTTCCAAAACCAATGAAACAGGTGGTGGACGCGAACGCCACTTTGGAGCATTGACTCGCAAAACCACGATCATGGGATCACCGCATTTGGGGCACGTCCAAAGCCCAGAGGTTTCTACCGGCAAATCTTCCTTTGTAAGTGGATCAGGATCTGCTCCGAGAGATTGGAAACAAAGAGGCAGTAAACGGTTCCGGTGCCGACTCGCAAGAAATCCGAAATTGCGAATGCGCACAAAGCCCTTTGGAAGCAGATGGAGCAGAAAACGCTGCAGGAATTTCTCTGCGGGTAATGTCATTTCTTTTTGCACGCTTCCATGTGCACGGTCTCTCCAGGTGAACGTAACTTCTCCGTTCTCGAAAGAGACCAGGCGATGGTTGGAAATGGCCACTCGATGGGTGTAGCGGCCGAGATATTTGAGAACTTGTTCCGGCCCACCAAATGGGCGTTTGCAGTAAACGACCCAATGGTTACGATAGAGTTCGTGAACAAAGGCATGAAAGGTCTTCGGATCGGCAAGGTGTTTCAGCTTTCCGTGAAAACAGATCTTGTTTTCGGCAAAGGCCTTCTTGAGGGCATCCTTGACCTTTCCTCGAAAAACCTTCCGAAGAGCCCCCTTCGGCAGAAAATACCGATAGCGCGGATCCGCAGGCACCCAGCGCTGATGATCAAAAGACAAACCACCGGCAGGGACTACACAGTGCACATGTGGATGGTGATCCAACTTTTGCGTCCAGGTGTGGAGTACGCTGAAGAAGCCGATGTCAGCTCCCAGGAATTTGGGATTGCGGGCGACCTCAATCAGCGTTTCCGCGCTGAGGCGAAGCAGCATTGTGTAGATGAGCTTCTTGTTCTGCAATGCCAGTTGTGCCAGAAGGCGCGGGACCGTGAATACAACATGAGCATATGGAACCGGAAGAAGTTCTTTCTTCCGCCCATTGATCCAACGACGGCGGGCGTTGGCCTGGCATTTTGGACAATGCCTGTTTCTACATGAGTTGTAGGAGTAGCCGGAATATCCGCAATCCGTATTCGTGCATTCATCCGAGTGATAGCCGAGATCAGCCGTGCGACAGCGCTTGATCGCTCTCAGAACTTTCAAATGCTGCCCTGTGATCCAGTCGCGGCTCTTTTCGACGAAACTTTTTCCAACGGCGCGGACAATATCGGCCACCTCGATCGGCGGCCGTTGCATTTATTCGTCCGGATTGGTTGTTTTATTTGGGAATAAAGCATCAAGCGGACTGACGGCTGCGCTCAAATGCAGTTTTGATACGTGAAGATAGCGCGCCGTTTGTTCAAGGCTGCTGTGCCCCAGTAAAAGCTGAATGCTACGCAAATCCGTACCGGCATCGAGCAGGTGGGTGGCGAAGCAATGCCGAAGCACATGCGGGTGAACCTTCTTTTCCAGGCCGCATCGTTTTGCCGCTCGCTGACAGGCCTGCCATGCAACTTTGGATGTAATCGGTTTTGATAATGTATGCCATTTCCCTCCGGGGAATAGCCACTCCTTTGGCTTATGGCGTTTCCAATGTTCGCGCAGCACTTCGATCAATACCTTGCTGAGCATCACCTCCCGGTCCTTGAGACCTTTTCCATGGACCCGAACAACCATTCTTTTGCTGTCGATGTCGCGGACTCGCATATTTGCCAGTTCAGAACGCCGCACTCCCGTGGCATACAGCGTCATCAACATTACGCGGTGAAACGGGAGGTCCGCTGATTCGATCAGCAGGCCGACCTCTTCAGGGCTCATAATTTTCGGCAAATTGACCACTCGTTTTGGATAAGGCGTTTCCGACGTATTCCATGGCCTATGCAACGTCTTAACAAAAAAGAAACGCAGGGCGGCCAGGCGCTGGTTGACTGTATTGGGTGATAGTTTCTTGTCAGTGAACAGGTGAGCTTGGTAGTGGCGGATGTGCTCCAGCCCTAATTTGTCCGGAGAGCATTTGAAATATGATGCAAAATCTTCGATGCCTCGGATGTAGCATTCACGCGTGGCGTCGGAATAGTTCCGTCGTACGAGTTCTTCAATCGTAATCTTTCTTAAGTGAGTCATAGTTTTCTCCTTGTATGACTCACGATAATGTCATTTTTGTGCACCTCCGTTCGTCCTAAATACGCGAAGCGTCCGCCGCGGGCGAAAGCCGGGCTCCGGATTCCACGGCCTCAGCAATAAGACTCAGGATTATTTTTCGTTCTTCGGGGGAATGCTGTCGTCCTCGTCCCCCCATATCGCCTGGGCTTTTTTTTTCAAAACCAGCAAGGCGGCGGTTTCCGCCAGAGCTTTGTCCTTGCGGACGAGCTCCCGTTCAAGCTGCCGTATACGCTTGGCTTCCGCAGATTTTCCAGATGATTTTTTACCGGATACTTTGTTTTGAAGTGCGCCAAGTATCTCCTGGCGCCACTGCTTCAGGTTGCTTTCGTTTAGCCCCTTTTTGCGCAAATAGGCTCCGAGATCTTCTTCAGGTAATTGCGATGCTTCCAGTACGGCCTGGAGTTTTTCTTCAGGAGTCCAGTCCTTTGGTCTTTTCGGTGTCATAGTCTTTTCAATCGATCCTTCTTTCAGGAATGCGTTCCTTGAATCCTGAAAGCTTTCAGGCTGGACAACACCGGCATTCCGCAGCCATCTTGAGAGCGTGGTCTGCGGGATGCCGACTTCCTGAGATAATCTATGTGCTGATAATGCATTATTGCCACTTAAACGATGAATCATTGCAAATTTAAACTGATGCGAGTATTTCAAGTCAACCTTCCTGCGCCCCCAAAGCGGGTTTTCAGATAGCGGACAAGATCGGGGTCGCGCGCGCCGCCGGGGGGAAGGGGATGGCCCATGGGCCATCCCCTTCCCCCCGGCACCCCTTTCCTCATCCTTTTAAGTTTAAGTGACAACTATCCTGGCACAGGGGGGAAGTAATCGAGGCCGGTCTCATCCCGTTCTTTGCCGGAACAACGGGATCCTGTGCGGTTTCGTCGTAAGCATCCTCGCAATCTTGCCTGACACAGTATTCGACTTAGCTTCCATCGAAGCCAGGTAAAGGGCCGCTTTTAAACCCTCGAACCCCTGATGCGAGTTTTCGCTTAGCTCTGCAGTCGTAGTCATAGGTTTTTTCTTTTTAGCCGCTGCGGCTACTTTAGCAGCTAAAGAAAAAATATGACCATTTTAAATTCTTTGGACAGGCGTGGATTCCGACTGATCTCCAGTTATTCAGGTCCCCTTCCTCCGGAGAACCGGGAAATCACGTGAACAGGGCTTTCTTTCCAGTAGTGCAATGTAATTAATTGGATTAAAATAGGAAAACCGGAGAGGATAAAAAAATGACGGATCGGGCATTGATAAAAAGAATCACTTCCAGACACACCGTATGCGGCGGGAGACCGTGCATCCGCTGTACCCGCATTGAAATCGCGGTAATTCTGGACGGTCTCGCCGACGGAATGACGGAATCGGAAATAATTGATCATTACCCGCAACTGACAAAAGAAGACATTCATGCTTCTCTCGCCTATGCAGCGGATCTTGCTCACGAAAGTGTATGGAAAACGGGAACCCACGATGAAGCTGAAGCTGGATGAGAATCTATCCCGTCATCTGAAACCTGTATTGGCCGCGATGGGACACGATGTATTGACGGTGGCCGATGAAAACCTTCTTTCCCGGCCGGATACTGAGATCGCACACGCCGCTAAAGATGAAAATCGCATTCTTCTGACTCTTGATATCGAGTTTGCCGATCTTCGCAAGTACCCGCCCGGTTCTCATCCCGGCGTCATACTGTTCCGCCCTTATTCTTTAAGCCCGATTTCCGTAAATAAATTCATTGCCGATTTCATACACCACGCCGATTTGGACAATCTCTCTGCCTGCGTCGCCGTCGTCGATCCCATCCACGTTCGCGTTCGATCGCCAAAGAAGGTTTAAAACCTGTCCCATCATTGAAATCTTAACGGGTAAAATTACCTGATTGAAAAGACCTTGACCGAAAAAAAGAAAACCAATGAATGCGGTTTTGTCGTCTGTTTGAATAACGAAGGTTATGCCGCGTCACTGGAGCGGCACAAGATTTACCGGATTCTCCACGACCCTGCCGCAGAAAAAGACGGCGACCTGCGCATTGTCGATGAAAGCGGCGAGGATTATCTCTATCCCAAAGAATGGTTCGTTCTTATTGAGGTGCCCAAAGCCGTCGAAACTTCGCTTCTCAGGACCGCTTAAGCGTTGCAGTGCGGGATTTTCCTTGGATTTTTCTTAGCGGAAGATTAAGGGGCCCTTTTCTGCCTGTAATGCGGGTTTTCAGAGGTAAAAACAGGGGCATCCCTATATTATTCAGTAACTTCCGACCCCAACCTACGTGATTATTTGCGTGGAAAGGTTTTCGTGGAAAGTAGATTCGGAACTATCTTGGTTTTCAATGTTTTATTCTGTACCTCCCCAGTTCAGTAAATGTCTAAATTGCATTCATTCTTCTGCCTTGGGCTGCCACCTCTTACAAGGTTGTTCCTGGACACTTGCATCCGATACAGATTGGACTAAAATTCTCACCTTATACATTCTTAAATGCCCAAATCCTTGAACTCCAATTATCTTTTCATTTGAATCGCGAATGAAGCCAGTTTTATCGACTGCTTCAATTTTACCGTTAATTGTAGCTTGGATAATGTTACAGTTCTTTTTTCCTTTCCAATCGGGAAGGCCGTCAATCATCTTTTGTAACTCTTTATCTTTTTTCAATTTAAGCTCAGGATCATCTACTGAGGGATAGTCTATCCATATACCATCTACGGTTTGCGAATCAGCAATAACAAAGGTCTCCATCCCAGAAATTATATATCCTCGGATTTGCACAATACTGCCATTAAAAGCCAATGGATTATTTAATATTTCTTCGATTGTGACCTTTTCAACTCCGGGGGCAAAACCAATAGTAGAAACCATTACGAATGTTAAAATTACTATCCAACATTTTTTATGCATATATTTTCAATATCCTATGTTTACCAGGAATCTTTGTATGAAGTGTCCGAAGGTTCGGGATGTTTTGCATCCCGAACAAGGTTTCTGATCGCAGAATCTCTATTGCCTGATAAAGTCGCTCTATCAGCATTTCCCCAACTATTATTCCAGATCTCAAATACTTGGTTTGTACCCGTTTTTTGTACAGGATAGTCAATGCCGAATGCTTGGGCTGCAATTGAGGAAACGGTATAAGCATGGTATTCATTGGCAAAGGGATCAGTACTAAATCACAGTCGGAAATTTCGACCATCCCTACCAATATGATCCCCTTCATGGGCTGCAATAATGCCCCAATCCTCATCACGATTCATTTTCTGAGGATCCATTGTGACATCAGCCGTCAACTTGCCATCTTCAAAACTTGGTTCATATTTTGCTGCCGCACCAGTTCCTATAGCTCCAAAGGAAATCTTTACACCATTTCCATCACCTTCAGTACCAATATATGCTAATGCAGCTTCCAACCTGGACACGTCATCAGAATCCTTGATTTCTTTTTGGGATTTCTTCTCTAATTTCTCAAGACTTTTTTTCAGTTTTTTGCCGCGTCCTTGAATTCTTTATTACACTTACTGTCATCGCCGCAATTATTGACGCGATCGTATAAACCTGTCGGATCAACAAAAGTTAATGGATTATTTCTTCCATATGTATATCGATTCCAAGTTTGTGGTATCCAAGGTCGCCCAGAACTTAAGAGCGGATCCGGACTCGTCCATCGTCCCAAAGCCGAAGACAGATACCTTGCCCCGAAGTAATCGAGTCCGGTTTCATCCCGTTCTTTGCCGGAAGAATCTTTACCAAAGAAGCAGACGCTACGCTGGAGAACATGCGCCGGCGTCCGTCGTACCAATAAAAACTGCATCGTAAATGTATTT
>JAFGTD010000018.1 GCA_016934295.1 Acidobacteriota bacterium | reverse complement strand
TGACAAGCAGGTCCCGGCTGACAACCGTGCCGTCGCCGGCCAGGGCCTCTTCCAGGGGTATAGCAGGTTCCAATTCCACCTTGCCGTAGAAAGGATAGTAGCCGGGATCGACCGCACGGATATCGGACAGGATCGGATCGGAAGTTTCACTCGCGGAAACCATCGAGAGGGTTTCGGTCGTCCGCGTCAGCACGGCGCCCCGCTCCCGGAGCGACTCCAGGACGGCAAGCTCCTCCGGTTGTATGGGCACATTCATCCTGGCGACCATATCGGACGCGATCAGGTCCCGCGCCGACTTGTGTATGGAGCGCTCCAGGGCACGGCTGAAGCCCTTAAGGCCCGTCAGGGCGCCTACGCCGAGTGCGACGGCAAAAACCAGTATAAGAAATCGCTTCCATGCAGGCCGCGTCTCGCGCCAGGCCAACCGGATTTCGAAAAGCATCAGAACTGCCTTGTTGGAGTATATAAGTTCATCAAATCAGTATCAGGAAATTCATAATTTCTAACATTATCCATGATAAAGAAGTCAGAAGAACGTTCTCTTCGCTCCTTGTATAAAACAAGCGGATTTAGAATACACAGTCCGAAAGTAAAAAAACCGGTTTCCCTATCAAGAAACAACCTCGTTGACAATGCTGCCGTCGCGCAGGCGCACGATCCTGTCCGTAAGCCGGCTGAGGGCGGGATCGTGCGTCACAAGGACCAGTGTGGCGCCCTCGCTTCGGTTCAGCTTCAGCAGCATCTCCAGCACCCTTTCGCCCGTCACGCTGTCGAGGTTCCCGGTCGGTTCATCCGCCAGCAGGATGGCCGGGCTGCAGGCGAATGCCCGCGCAATGGCGACCCGCTGCTGCTCCCCTCCCGAAAGCTGTGCCGGGTAATGGGTAAAGCGCCTGTCGAGCCCGACGGCCGCGAGCAGCTCCCTCGCCCGATCCTGCGGATCCGTCGATTTCCCCAGCAGTTCCAGAGGAAGCATGACGTTTTCCTCCGCCGTCAGCGTTGGGATAAGGTTGTAGGACTGGAACACAAAACCGAGCTTCCTCCCCCGCAGGAGGGCCAGCCGGTCCTCATCCAGATCGGTGATTTCTTCACCGTCTATTTTGATAGACCCGCGGGTCGGGGAATCGAATCCGGCCAGCAGGCCGAGTAGTGTGCTCTTGCCGCTGCCGGACGGCCCTTCAACGGCAACGACCTCCCCCTTTTTGACGGAAAGATTGATTCCCTTGAGGATTTCTATCTGCTGCGCGCCGGAAAAAAATGTCTTCGTAAGATCCCGAACTTCAATCATTCATCTATATTAATTGGTGACAGGCTAGAATTGCACTAATTTCTAGTGGAGGCTACATTATGGTTAAACAGCCCGGAAATTAGTGCAATTCTAGCCTGTCACCAATTAATATGAATTATAACGTCTGGGGGGGAACCTTGAATCGAACTGCATCGGCCATTATCTTTATTGCGATAGGCTTCACCCTCACCGGGTGCGGCACCAAAACCACGAATGAGGAAACCTTGAACCAGGAAAACAAACCGACGACTACCGACATACCCGTTAAAGAGGATCCCCGCCCGCTACTTGTCGCTTTCGGCGACAGCCTCACGGAAGGCGCAGGCGTCGATCCTGCACAAAACTATCCCTCCAAGCTGCAGGCCCGCATCGATGCCGCCGGCTACAGCTACAGAGTAGTCAATGCCGGAGTGAGTGGAGAAACTTCCTCCCAGGGGTTGAGCCGCGCGGAAGCCATTGCCGCTCAAAATCCCGCGATCGTCATTGTCGAATTCGGCGCCAATGACGGCCTGCGCGGCGTCCCCGTCGAAACAACGCGCCAGAACCTTGAAGGGATTATCGTGCGGCTTCAATCCGCCGGGGCGAAAGTAATCCTTGCCGGAATGGAAGTCCCGCCGAATTACGGACCGCAATACACCCGCGCGTTCCGCGAAATCTTCAGCAGTCTCTCAAAGGAACGGCAGATACCGCTCATTCCCTTTTTCCTCCAAGGAGTGGGAGGGCATCCGGAACTCAACCAGGACGACGGCATCCATCCGACCGCCGAAGGATACGATATTGTCGTCGAAACTGTCTGGAAGGTGCTCGAGCCGCTGCTTTAGCGACACATAAAACGCACCGCAGAGGCGCAGAGAACGCAGAGGCTCGCAGAGAAAACAAAATATTTATACTCCGCTCGCCCCACAGGCAGTGCCGATGATCCGTCGATGAAAACAGAACGCCTGCAGATTACCCCGCCGATAATTCCGACGTGCAATGCCCGCAGCGGGAAGCTTTGATCGGAACGGCCGCCAAGCAGAACGGGCACTCTTTCGTGTTTGGAGGCGCCGCTTCCGGCTTTTTCTTAAACCTGTTGATCTGCTTGATCACCAGGAAGATCGCGAATGCAATAATGACAAAATCGATTATGGTGTTAAGGAACAAACCCAAATTCATCGTTACCGCACCCGCTTCCTTCGCCGCTTCAAGGGTAGCGAACGATTCTCCTTTCAGCGTGACAAACTTATTGGTGAAATCGGAACTGCCCATTAGCAATCCCAGTGGGGGCATGAGCACATCGTTGACAAACGAGGTAACGATCTTCCCGAATGCCGCGCCGATAATAATACCGATAGCCATGTCCATGACGTTACCGCGCATCGCAAATTCCTTGAATTCCTTCAGCATCGCAATCCTCCTTGAAAACAGTCACAAATACCGGAAATGACCGGCCTTCACCGCCAACAAATCGATTCCTCATTGCAGGGATACATAAAAATTCCAGGTGCTTTTTCACTATAATTCCAAATTACTTACCCGGTATACAAAAAAGTGAAACGACATCAATCTTGACGCCATCCTGTCCATCGGTTATCTGTAATTCGTGACTTGTACACCGGGGCTATACCGGTTTTTAATCGGCGCCTGTCATTTAAATCGCGCCTCGCATGAAAGGAAAAAGGAATGAAACGGTATTTATGGAGTTTATCTGTCGTACTGATTATTTTTGCTTTCTCTTCACTGTGCGCCGCGCAGGATGCGGAGGAGCCTCCGAAACACTTCACCGGGAATCTCGGCGCCGGCTTCTCATTTACCGGCGGCAACACGGATACCACCAATTTCAATGTTTCGGGCGAATTAAAATACGATCCGCAAACCAAAAACGTGATGAAATTCAACGGCCTCTACCTGAGATCCAATTCCAACGATGAAGACACAGCCGACCGCCTTTCCCTGGGATTCCGGGATGAATACTCGTTTTCAAAACGCGTTTTTGCCTACGGAGCCATGGGATACCTGAGGGACCCGTTCAAGGACATCAGCTACCTGATCAATCCCCAGGGCGGTATCGGGTTCAAGCCGGTAATGACCAAACGAATCGAATGGACCCTGCTTGCCGGCGGCGGCTCAATTTGGGAAAAGAATCCGGATGTCGAGGTGCAGAACAGCGGAACGCTCAACGCCGGAGAAAATTTTTCGCTTCAGCTCTCGGAAAGCGCCCGCCTGACCCAGAATTTTGCCGCCCTCTGGAAAACCGGGAATTTCAGCGACGCCCTGTACCACTTCGATATCGCACTGGTCACATCCATTACCAGCAGGGCCGAGGTCAAAGTGGAGTTCATCGACGACTTTAAAAACGTCACCCCGGACCCGACAGTCAAAAAGAACGATACGGCCTTCATCTTCAGCTTCCTCTATAAAATATAGGCAAAGAAATCAGCAGTAGGGGCGAACCTTGTGTTCGCCCTCTGAACAAACAGGAGTCAGAAGCCCCATATGAACCCTCAAGACATCCTCAAATCAGCCCAGAGCTTCATGGAATGCAGAATCCTCCTTACGGCAGCGGAAACGAACCTGTTTTCGCTTCTGAAGGAGAATCCCCTCACAGCAGAAGACATCGCCGCGAAAACCGGGAGCAACCTCCGTGCGCTGACCATGGTGCTGGATGCCCTCACAGCCATGGAGCTGCTGGTCAAACAGGACGGCAATTACCGCTGCACGGAATCCACGGCACAACTGCTGTCGGACAACTCCCCGACTTCGGTTCTACCCATGGTCCTCCACATGGCGAGCCTCTGGCATCGTTGGTCCTGCCTGACGGATATGGTCAAGAATATCGACGGAGCGAAAAAAGAATTCGAATTTTTCCGGAAACCGGAAGAAATGCGCGCCTTCATCGGCGCCATGCACGTCGTCTCAGGCCCGCTGGCCCGCAAAACGGCCGCCATAGCCAAAGCCGAATCCTCCAAGGCCCTGCTCGACATAGGCGGCGGTTCCGGATCCTACACGATCGCCTTCTTAAAGGCTGTGCCGGAAATGAAGGCGACAATCTTCGACCTGCCCGACGTGATCGAAATGGCACGCGAACGGCTGCGGGAGGAAGGGCTGCTGGACCGGACGGCCCTGGTTCCCGGAGACTTCCACGAACAGGAGCTGCCGGCAGGAGCCGACCTGGCCCTTATCTCGGCCATCATCCACTCCAACAGCCCCGAACAGAACCTGGATCTTTATAAAAAGGCGTTCCGCGCCCTCAATCCCGGCGGCCGGATCCTGGTCCGGGACCATGTCATGGAACCCGGCCACGTCTACCCAAGGGGCGGCGCCATCTTTGCCATCAATATGCTGGTGGGCACCGACGGGGGCGGAACTTATACTTACGAAGAGATTGAAAACGATTTAACCGCGGCCGGATTCATTAATGTGCGGCTTATCCAAAAGGGCGAACAGATGGACGGTCTCGTGGAAGGTTTCAAGCCTTAATGCTGCATTGGGCATTAATCAAAAGATTTCGCTTCTGCACCATCGGCAAAGGGACCTAGAATTCAAGCTGGGAGGGAGACAGTATGAAGACAATTCAGTGGCAGGACGATCTTTCCATCGGCATCGGCCCGATCGACGAGCAGCACAAAGAATGGATCGAGCATTTCAACCGGACATCCGAAGCGATCGCATCCAATCAAACTATGGAACAGATTTCCAAAACCCTCGGTTTTCTTGCCGACTACACCGAAACGCATTTCTCCGCCGAGGAGAAATATATGCAGGAGAACAATTACCCCGCATTCGCGGAGCATAAGGCGAAGCACGACGAGTTGCGGTCCACCCTGGGCAACCTTGTCCGGGATTATCAGGAGGAAGGCGCCACGCAGGACCTGGCCGACGCCATCGAGACCTTACTGGGAAACTGGCTGCTCAATCACATCCGGCAAGTGGACATGAAATTCGGCGCCTTCATCGCCGAGCAGAAGTAGTCCGTTTCTGTTGCGAATTTCACGCCACCGTATTATTTAACCGCAACGTCCGTGGAGTGCTGCAGCTTGCTGCAGCCTTTAAACCAACCTTTCCCAAATAATAAGATCCGCCCTTTATCCATAATATGCGCCCTTTATCGGCAGAACCTTGGACTGCGGCAGCTTCCGGCTTCGCCCTAGCCGAATCGAAGATTCGGCCGGGCTTCCGGCTTCGCTTTCAGCTACGCCGGACAAGTCGCCGGACAAGTGCTGCCGCCTTATATTCATCGGAGAGGCGATTTACCCTTGAAATGTGGGCCAGAAGCCCGCACAATTATGCGCTTATTGTATTATAATGTTCGAGATGGGGGCGACGTAGCTCAGTCGGTTAGAGCGCGGGATTCATAACCCCGAGGTCGTTGGTTCAATTCCAACCGTCGCTACCAAATTTTACTCTTTTCTTCGCTTTCAGCCTCCATTTACCCACGAACTTCTACTCATGATCCATCTTTTACATAAGGATTACAGAGGGCGAGGACGGCTCCGGTTATAATTTCATCATGAAATTATTACTTTCGTCGGTGTTTGGCCCCTTCGCGGTAAATGATGCTTATGGCCGCAAGGAAAATAAAATGGAGTTGTTCCACAACCAGGTAACCAGGGAGCAGGGGGTTTTTTCCTACCGCTTCAATCATCACAGCTTCGGCCTTTATCTTATGGCGGAGAATGTTGAGGCTTCCACTACGGTGCTTGATTTTCCCTCGTTGAGCGAATTTCGGCGGGAGGTCCGCAAGGGGTACGACTACATAGGCATCAGCTTCATCGTGCCAAACGCCGCAAAAGCCGGGAAGATGGCCGAGGTGGTGCGCGAAGAGTCTCCGTCCACAAAAATAATTCTGGGCGGCCACGGCGTGAGCATCCAGGGTATTGAAAACCTGATTCCTCACGACTTCATTTGCCGAGGAGAAGGTGTCGGGTTCCTGCGACGGTTGTTGGGAGAAACAGTCGACCGGCCCGTGCGGCATCCGATGCTCCATAGTTCCTTTAATCGCAGGGTGATGGGAGTGCCGCTTCCCAAAATGTCCGGGGTGCTCCTGCCGGGCGTTGGGTGCCCCAATAAATGCCGCTTCTGTTGCACTTCGCATTTCTTCGGGGACTATATTCCCTACCTGAGTACGGGGAAGGAAATGTTCGATGTATGCAGAGGCTACGAGGAGAAACTCGGGATCACGGACTTCGGCGTGCTTGACGAAAACTTCCTCAAGAGCCCGGAGCGGGCACTGGAGCTGCTCGATTGCATCGAGAACGAGGGGAAACTTTACACCTTCGGCATCTTCAGCTCGGCCGAGACACTGCTGGCTCTCGGGAATCTCGACATTCTCGTCCGGTTGGGCGTCCAGTTCATCTGGATTGGCGTCGAATCCAAGCGCGAGGCTTACGAGAAAAACCGCGGCGTCGACTTCCATGACCTTATCCGCGAGTTGCGGGAGCGCGGCATCAGCGTTATGGCGTCGTCCATCCTGTTTCTCGAGCACCACGACAAGAAAAGCATCTGGGAAGATATCGACTTCGCCGTATCGCTCCGGCCGGATTACCTCCAATTCATGCAGCTGGGCCCCATGCCGGGCACGGCGCTGCACGACTCGTATTTAAAGAAGGGCAAACTACGATCGGATATCCCCTACGAGGAATGGCACGGCCAGGATAAGATCTGGTTTCGTCATCCATCGTTTAACGGGGAGGAATCGCGGGAGCTTTTAAAGAAGGCGTTCATGCGTGACTACGAGTATGCCGGAGCTTCGCTGCTGCGGGCGATCGACACCATGCTCCGGGGCTATCGCTATGCGCTCGGACACTCCGACCCCCGCGTGAGGCGTCGTGCGGAGAGTTTCACGCTCGTCAAACAAATGCGCCATTTCCTGCCCGCGGCACGGCTCCTTTCTTCCAACCGCGCCACCGGCGAACTCGCGAAACAGCTCGCATCGAGATACCGCGCACTATTCGGCCCGCGTTCCGCCGGGGATTACATGGTTTCAGCGGCGGTGACGGGCTTTGCCGTCGCCGAATGGGCCAGAATCCGATACATGTCGGACGTCCGGCATCCCGGCAAAAACCTCCGGCGGTATCGATGGAGCAAAAGCGACGAAGATCTGTCTGTTTGCATGACGCCGGCGCTGGCTCCCGAAGCCTGACATTGAGACAGCACACGCGCTGACATTTGGATGCATCGGAGCGCATCATATTTCTTAAAACAGATCTTCCTTGGATGTGCGCGCGCAAGCTTTGCTTGCGTGCTTGCTGCCGCCGTTGTTCAAATTGTTGATTCTTAAGGAATCAACTTGATCATTCAAGGCTGCAGCACGTGTCCGCCGTAGCTCTAGCGGAGGCGGAAGCTGCAGCACTCCAAGGATTTTGTCGTCCTATCGAAACTTCCTATTAAAATCCGTAGAAGTGAAAAACTATATTTTTGTGTGAAGCTATTTCTGAGACGCCACCCCGGCCCGCGTCCCGGCGTAATGCCTTTTCACCTGGTTGACAAAAGCCTCGAGGACCATTGCGCGCGACGGATCTTCGCCGCCCGAGTAGACTGCGGTTACAATGGGGATGTCGTGATAGTCGTTCCTGATTTTCTCGATGATCGCCGCCGACGCGTTCCCGATCATGCAATTGAAGCAGACGGCGTTGATGATCCCGTCGGCGCCCCGCCGCGCGAAATCAACGACCTTCACCGTGTTGAGGAACAGAAGCTGGTGCGCCTCGTTAGGCATGTAGGGGGCGGCGAGTTTCTTCATCTCAAGATACCCGGGCTCCTCGAGGCGCGAGATCCTGGGCGAGGCGACACGACGTATCTTCCAGACGTCGACGAGGCGCTTTATGGCCAGCGAACCGTTGAACAGTAAGTCCTGCATTCTGCACCTGGATACGCTCTCGAACAGCCGCCGCGATATGCCGAAGTCCAGCAGGTCGATTTGGAACATCGAGGGCCATACCTCCAGCTCGCGGTCCTCGAGCCAGCGATAGAGGTCGTTGTTGGCCGCCGGATTCACTTTTGTATAAAGGTCGCCTGCGATCCCGACCACCGGCCGGCTGCCTTTTCGTTCGGCCGGGATGCGCGTCAGTGCCTGCAGGGATTCATTCAGTGCCTCCACGATATCGCCGCCTGCGATCGCCGCTTCAATGCGGCGCAGGTTCCCGCGGTGGACCCTGTCTGCCGACCCGCGGGCTTTTTCGTACGGCCGTATCTCGCAGACAGCTTTCACGCACAGCTCGATGGCCAGCAGGCCCATGTAGAAGCGCTCGATTCCATCGATACCGAAGGCGTTTGTCAGCTCCTCCCCGGTCGGGGCGCTGACCTTGACAAAATCGATCCCGAGCTCGTGCAAAAGCACCTGCATTCCGGCTCCGTACTGGTGGAGCAGGCACGGAATAGAAGTGCCCGGAAAATAGAAAACGATCTCACGGCCGGGTTCGCGAGCCGCGACATCGATCAGGTCTCCGACGAGCATCGAGTAAGGGTGACACTCCTTCCCCAGTGAATGTCTCTCGCCGAGAATACGGATCCGGTCGTCAGGGAGGGGGAGTACCTCGGCGTGGTGGCCCTTGTACTTCCATAGTCCGCTGAAAGCATACGCGTGGTCGGCAAAATACGGGATACGCACCTCCGCCGGGGATGCGGGGATGCAGGCTGCCGGAACATTTGAAGAACGCAGGGAGTCCGGCAGCGCGAAGGCGCCGCTCCCGTTCTCAATGCGGTCCATGAAAGCCTCCAGCCTGGTGATGAGCCCCGCCTCGCCGCGGTGCTCATCGAATTCCAGAATGAGGTACGCACGGCCGTGGAGCGCCTGCTCGATCTGCTTAAAGGTGAAGGCATCGGGACCGCAACCGAAGTTCGAGATGATGACGGGGTGAATTTCCGGGATCTGCGCAACAGCAACGGCAGCACGGTGGATGTCGGCTGAAAACCGCCACGGAAGGTTCGAGGCCCCCCCGGGCAGGTCGAACGGAAGGTACGCGAGCGGAACCGCCAGCACACCCATCCGGCGGAGCCGCTCGAAGAGGTTCATGTTCATGAATGTATCGAAGGTGTTGTACGGTTTTCCCAGGATGGCGAACACATGCCGGTAGCCGTCGGCTTTCAGGAGGCCTTCGGTCCAGGTCTTCATCGACCGGTCGAAATCGTCCTGAGCCTGCCGCGCCGCCCTGTAAGCTTCGCGAATCCGGTTTTTCGAGGCGCCGAGACGCCCGCGCCACGCGTCGAATCCCTCCACGAACGACTCCTCGTCGACGAAACTCACAGTCGGCGTGATGAATCTGTCCCGGTTCCCGGTGCCGATTATGTACGGCACTGCCATAGTGTAGGGGCAGGAGTAGGACCGGGAGGGGACATCGCCCGGGAGCACGACCACCGACGGGACAAAAACCAGGTCGACGCCGTTTTCGAGAACGGTGTGGACATGCCCGGCAATGAGCTTGATCGGAAGACAGACACCGACGGAAAGATTTTTGATCCCGAGGGCAAGCGTCTCCTGGCCGGTATTGCCCGAGAGCAGCGGCTGCATACCCAGACCCCTGAAAAATACAGCCCAGAACGGCAGGTGGGCCATGAGCGTCGAAGCACGCGGGATGCCGATTGTCGGACGACACTGTGAAGATGTCGCGAAGTACGGATCGCAGCGTTTGAGGAATTCATCGGCGATATTGGGCAGGCCCGGCTTGCGCTCGTTTTCGGAACCGAGGGATGTGAAACGTTCGCAAACATCGCCGAAGTAAGAGCGCCCCGCGGGGGTCTCAATGACGTTCACTTCGCAATTGTTCGAACAACGGCGGCACTCGAACGACCACAACGAGGGCTGCGGTCCCGGATCAAGACCTTTGAAATGTGATTGTTTCCTCTTATCCGCCGCCGCCTCATTGCGCGCGGCTATCGCGGCACCGATCGCGCCGGAGATCCGGTTGTAGGGATGCACACGCACCGGTGCTCCTATAATATTCTCGAACGCCGCGACAACCGCATCGTTGCTGGCGACGCCACCCTGGAAGACGATCGTGCTGCCGAGCGGCCGGCTTTCCACCACCTTGTTGAGATAGTTTTTCACGACCGCATACGAAAGCCCCGCGCAGATCGCGCCGGCAGGAGTGCCGTGACGGACGGCGTTGATGACCTCGGTTTCCATGAAGACCGTGCAGCGCGATCCGAGATCAAGCGGGGCCTCCGAGCCGAACGCCAGCGGCACGAAATCGCTGTAAATGTCTATCCCAAGCTCCCGGGCCTGCTCTTCAAGGAAGGATCCGGTTCCCGCAGCGCAGATCTTGTTCATGGCGAAATCGGCAATCCCGGTGTCCCGGACCGCGATGAATTTTGAATCCTGGCCTCCAATCTCAAAAATCG
>JAFGTD010000250.1 GCA_016934295.1 Acidobacteriota bacterium | reverse complement strand
CGCCTGCGGGGTCTTCAGTCGCGCGCCTTGTATCCACGCCCGTCTGCACCGCTTCGCTACAAACCTTCATGAATAATCCGGGTTAAAGTGAGAAATGCGGATTAAGTATCTGGAAGCCATAAACCACCGTATGCGATATACTGGGCACGATCCGGTTCATAGGGAAAAGGGAGAACCATGAAGGCAATTGTCGTCGGCGCGGGCGGGGCAACGCGGGAGCTTCTGCGGAGACTCGGAGAAGCCTGGACGGTCACCGTGATCGATACTTCCGAGCAGCAGCTCGAAGAGATCGAGGGGATAAATCCGATTTCCACCGTTGTCGGAGACGGAACCAGCCGCCTTACGCTGCAGCGATCGGGACTGGCGGAAGCCGACGCGGTCGTTGCGGCTTCCAATGACGATGAAGTGAACCTCGAAGTATGCCGCCTGGCCCAGAAGGCCGGCGTTCTGCGGGTTGTGGCCATTGCCTCTTCCCCGGAACGGGTTTCCTCCTATCGCCGGATCGGCGTAACGGCTTTTTCCCCGGACAGCCTGGTTTCCCGCCATGTCGAACTGAGCCTGGAGCATCGCCGCTACACGTCCATGGCTTTTGCCGACGGACGGGCCGAGGCCATAGAATTTCGTCTCGGCCACGATTCGCCCATTATCGGGAAGGCCCTGAAGGAGATAAACGCGGAGCATTTTATTATCGGGGCGGTTCTGCGGGGAGACGAACTGATTATCCCGCACGGCGATACGGTGCTTCGACCCGGAGACCGGGTAACGGTGGTCGGCCTGGGCGTGCACTTTCCGGAAATAGTCCACACGTTCACCTCGGGTGAGGCCCGCTTCCCGCTTAACTTCGGGAAACAGGTCGGCGTTGTCCTGGAAGAGGAGGAGGATCTGACGGGTCCGGTCGCCGAAGCGGCGCACTTCGTGCGCAACAGCGCGGCGGATTCCCTTCTTTTGATTCACCGGGATCCGGCATCGCTGAACGACGGCGATAGGGCATCCAGGCTGAACGATCTCCTCGAACGGAGTTCAAAGGTTACCGAGGGAGTTGAAGTGAGGCGCCTCGCGGTCGTGGAAAGCCCATACCGGATTTTAGCCGATATCTGCCGTCAGGAAAATGTCGGCATGCTGGTCCATCCTCCCCCGCGCCCGGGGCCTCTGGTGGGGAAACTACGGGCCCAGAAACTGGTGCTCCTTTCCAGGCGGGCCGGCGTTCCCGTCCTTATCGCGCGGGGATCGTACCCGTATAGGAACATCCTGGTTCCGGCGCGGCAGACCCTGTCGGCAAAGGCCGCGGAGCGCGCGGCCATCGACATGGCCCGATTCATGCATTCGGATTTGACCGGGATGGCGATTGTCGATCCAACATTCGTTGCCGGGGAGGATTCATACGAGGAGGCGCGCAGGGCGATCGGATGGCTCAAGCAGGAAGCGGCCATGCAGCAGGTATCCGTACAGGGAAAGATCCAGAGGGGAAATCCGGTCCGGTCTTTTCTGGAAGCGGGCGCGGCTGCCGATTTCGTGATTCTCGGCGCCGGAAAAGGGGTGGCGCGTCCCTTTGAATATGCCATTACAACCCATATCGTCTACTGGTCCCCAAAATCCCTGCTCCTGGTGCCGATATCCGAGTAAGGGCATCCGAGGGGGGATGGAAAGCAGTCTAATCTGCAGGTCCCCCCGGAAAAGGCGGGGAAGCAGTAAAAGTTTGACGGATCCATAAATCATTTTACTGGGGGTGCCCAACATTATTTACACAGCCGGCGTCAACCTGATCGGTGTTGGAGTCGGTATCGCAGTCGAAATCGGGAAGCTAAAATCCGCTGTGAAATCGATTCCGATTCCGATCCCGATAGCGACCCCGATGATGCTGTTCAAGCCGCTTTAATAAGAATGTCTGAAACCAAAATTCGTATGTGCTGATCTATGGAAAATGCGACTGCTATTATACTGATCGCAGTGGCTGCCTTTCTGCTGCCACTGATTGCGGCACGACTCCGGCTCTCGGCCGTAACCCTGGAAATCCTTTTCGGCATCCTGGTGGGCCCCTACATCCTGAACCTGGTCGAGCCGACCGGATTGCTGGAATTCCTGGCCGATTTCGGATTTCTTCTCCTGATGTTTCTTTCCGGTTTCGAAATCGACTTCGGCAATATTGAAAAGCAGGGGCCGAGGCAGCTTGTCAACGGTGCGCTGACGTTCGCCATTACCCTGGGACTGGCCTACTGGTTCGCGCATGCGCTCGGCTACGGGGTGTTCGTAACCTTTCTCCTTGCCACAACATCCGTGGGTCTGGTTGTGCCGATATTGCGCAATACCCGGCGCACGGCCACGCGATTGGGCCAGTTCATTCTTATCGCGGCCCTGATGGCGGATTTCCTTACGCTGGTCGGCGTGACTGTTTTTGCCCTGATTCATGAGCACGGCCTGGGCTGGAGGGTTTTGAATATTCCGGCGCTCTTCCTTGCGATAGCCCTTTTTCTGATAATCCTCAAGCGGGTGGTCTGGTGGCGCCCGGAATGGTTCGAACGCCTTTTCGTTTCCAACGATCCGTCGGAAATGGGCATCCGGGCCAGCCTCGCCCTGATGTTTGTTTTTGTCGGGCTTTCCTATGCCCTCGAAATCGAGGATATCCTGGGAGCGTTTCTGGCGGGGACCGTTTTTGCGCTTGTTTTTCGTCACAGGGGATCCCTGGAGCAGCAGTTGTCCGGGTTTTCCTACGGTTTTCTTATCCCGATTTTTTTTATTCATGTAGGTCTGGGTTTCGAACTGCCGGTATTGTTCGAACCGGGTGTTTTCATTCTTGCCCTGGAGCTGATCGGTGCGGCGGTAGTGGTAAAAATCCTTCCGCCGCTTCTTGTGCTTCGACGGCTGCCGCTGAGGGAAGTGCTGGCATCCGGAGTGCTTCTGTCGGCGCGCTTGAGCCTGGTTATCGCTGTCGCAACATTGGGCGTCCGCATCGGTTTAATGGATGAGGCGCTGCACTCCAGCGTGATTCTGCTCGCGCTGGTCACTTCGACTTTCGCCCCGACCCTTTTCCGCTTCCTCGCGCCGCCCCTTGCTGCTCCGTCCAGCGCCGTCGAAGAAAAATAGCTTTGTTGTAGTGTCGGCCCCGCCGATCGTTGATATAATATAATTGCTCAATAAGGGGTGCATATTTAACAAATAACCTTCTTTATATAAATTTGATATATTTGATTAATAAGTTCTTTTTCTATTGTATTTGTCATGAGTGTTGTTTGACGCATTTCGAAAGAATAGAGTATTTGCTCACGAAGGGAGATACCATGAAGAGAAATTACTTTATTTGCTCTTTAGCCTTTTTTGTTTTGATTGGTATTGCTTGGGCAAGTGATCCATTGGATGGATCCCCAATTGCTTACTTGGATGGTTGTGAAGTCGATCTTAATAAAGATGGAATTAAAGATTCTGCAATGTTAATCAAAAATAAAAATGAATATGAGCTTTTTGTGATAATGAGATTTTTTGATGGTCCGAAATTATTTGTTATAAATAGATCCAATGAACCAAGATATTTGTCATGCAGATATGGAAGACAAATAAAAGAAACCGTAGCAGGACCAGAAGCAAAACGTGGAAAGATATATAATATAAACGGTTCCTATTTAGCATTGGAGCAACCGGAGGTTTCAGTTGCAGCGTATTTCTGGTCAGAATCAGAAGGTAAATTTAAAGAAGTATGGCTAAGCGACTAAAAAGCCGCGGGGTTGGGCCGCGGCTATTCATGTGAACAAAAGACATAACCCGGTTATTGCATTCATTTTAATCCCTTGGGGAAATATTTAGGGGCTCCTTTTTGAATCTCAGAAAATCCGGCTTTATATATAAACGAATTTGGATAAATATTCGCATAAGGTGCGTCCTTGGAGTGCGCACGCAAGCGAAGCTTGCGCGCTTGCATGCCGCCATCGATACGCCATAAGATATAGTAAAAAAGGCGAGAGCAAGCTCTCGCACTCCAAATCAACACCTACACCCGCGATGCTCTCGACAGGCTTGTCTCGGCCACCGGCGCAGGCAACGGGGCCTACAGCCAGAGCTACGAGTATGACCGGATAGGAAACATAGACTACAAATCCGACGTGGGCACTTATTCCTACACCTACGGGGACCAGCCGCATGCCGTGCGTTCCGCCGGCGGCATCATGATGCAGTACGACGACAACGGAAATATGACACAGAAGGTTTCGGGCGGCGTCGCCCTGGATATCGTCTATAATTACGACAATATGCCAATACTGGTAAAGAAGAACAGTTCGAACTACGTCCGCTTCACCTATGACGGAAACGGCGAGCGGGTGATGAAGGAGAATCTCTGGACCGGCAGCACGACGCTGTATTTCGGGGATGCGTATGAAGTACGCGGAACGGTCGGCATCATGCATCTTTTCGGAGCGGGCGGGCAAAGAGTGGTGTCGATCGGGTCCGACGGCGCCGAGCAGTGCTACCATCCCAACCATCTCGGCTCGGCATCGGTCATCACAGACATCAACGGAAATCTGAAGGAAAGAATTGAGTACTACCCGTTCGGGACCTACCGTGAACGCCCAGACTCCGACCCGACCTTCCCCAACGTCAACTACACCTTCACCGACCAGGAGGACGACGACGATCTTGGTCTCTACAACTACAATGCCAGGCTTTATGATCCAGTGCTTGGAAGGTTCCTCTCGGCGGATACGATGGTTCCGGATCCGTATAATCTGCAGTCGCTGAACAGGTATAGTTACGTATTGAACGATCCGATCAGCTACACTGATCCTTCGGGGCACACAGATCAGTATTTTGAAGCAAACTACTTACGCGCACAGGGGATAATAACAGAAGAAGAACATGCTGCCATGATACGTGAATACCACATGCCGGGTGGGGCTGGTTGGAATAGTTACTCACCAAGTATGAATCAACTTCTGTATGGTATGTCACCTGGTGCCATTGCCGAACATATGATGATTGCACAATTAATCGATCTAGGCTTATTGCCTGATGATATTGGTTACCTTGTCTATACAGTAGATATCGGAGAAGAAAAATTAAATGAATTGTTACAATTAGCAGTGCCTGGTTCAGGACCACATGCAAGAGCTAGAGTATCTGTTGTTGGAGGTAATCAGTTATTTGATACAGGGATGCAGCCTGTCGCTACAGAAAGCAGTATTAAAAAAGCAGCAATTTCTATAGGTAGTTTAATCCTCGTTGGGGTTTTAGTTGCTGACAATCTATCTGGTGTTGGTGCAGCGGACGATTGGTTGATACCACTAATAATTGGTGGCGGTGCAGTTGCATTTTCAAACCAAGGAGTGCTAGATGTTGATATACATTTTTCAAGAGGAGAAAGAAGGTGGGGACGTCGTGGCGGAGATGATCCTTTTTGGGGAAAAACAGTCGATGAGTTGAAAAACATTGAAAGAGAATCTCCGGATGGTAGCGTAAGAGAAAGAGCTAGAAGAATTAGAAAAATGAAGGAAAAAACAAGAAGAACACCTAACAATTGAGGATAATAATTTTATATGAAATTTAAATTTTTATCTACGCAACTTAACAATATAGTAAAAGATGCTCAGCTATCTGTAAAGGATAGTGGAAAAGAGATATGTGGTTTCTTAGTGGATAATGGATATTTCATTGAAATAATTAAGCTGAAAAATAAAACAAAAAAAGGGGGGGGGTACTCTTTCTACCTGAAAGAGGCTGATTTTATTGAAAAAGCTTGTACAATAATGAACCACAAAATCGTTGGTACTTTTCATTCTCATCCATATTATATTGCTGTCCCTGGTGATTCTGATAAAGCCAATGCCTTTGATAACGAACTCATGCTCATTATTGATGTTATGGGAAAAGATATCAAGTTATGGCAGATTACAAATACTAAAGAAAAAGAAATACCTTTTGAATTGATTTAGGGCAGGTCCTTAGGATTTGGGAACGGACAACCACGCCAAATGCTGCGAGTGGAGGGTTGGGGACGGACCACGACTATTTCTGTGAACTGTCAACAATGGGGGTTGGGGTCGGACCCAATGCCGTTAACTTAAGCGCAACGAGGGGTTGGGCAGGAGGGGTTGGGGTCGGACCATGGCAAAGCACTGATTTATATAAAGATAGTCGCGATTTTACCTCTCAGAACAGGTCTTACAGTGATATTTGGGGGCATTTATTTGAATCTAAGGGATCCAGGATATATATATACGAAAATAGATAAATATTCGTGAGAAGAAAGTCCTTGGAGTGCGGCAGCTTGCTGCCGCCTTTGTTATGATTATGACGAGTAGAAGGCGGCAGCAAGCTGCCGCACTTCCATGAGAAGGTCGGTTCTGTCAAGGCATAACGTCAGTAATTTTGAAGACAGCCCGCCTTG
>JAFGTD010000249.1 GCA_016934295.1 Acidobacteriota bacterium | reverse complement strand
TTATGTTTGAACATTCAACGATCTTTTTGTTTTTAACGTGCAACGTGTAAACGTTCAACATGCAACGGTTTTTTTATAGGGAATCTGATGTTTTCCCATATTGCATCCCGGCTTCACGGAGAAACAAACGCGCTTTACCGTCTTCGTGATGCATTGATAAATCAGTCCATTCCGGTTCGCGACCTGATATCCGGTAATATAAACGACCAGGGATTTGTATTCCCCCAGGACCGTCTTGAGGAAATTCTTGTTCGAGGATCCCGGCAAAGCAAAATTTACCGGCCCGATTCCTTCGGCCGGATACAGGCCCGGGAGGCTGTTTCGGAATTTTATAACAATCGGGGCGTTTCATTAGATCCGGGCAATATACTGTTGACGCCCGGAACAAGCCTGTCCTATTGGTACTGTTTCAAGATTCTGGCCGATGAAGGGGATGAAATCCTCTGCCCGCAGCCTTCGTATCCCCTTTTCGATTATATAGCCCTGCTCAGCGGAGTCCGGCTTGTTCCCTACAGCCTCGACGAAACGAAGAACTGGACCATGGATATCGATCGGCTGGAATCCCTCATTTCCAACCGGAGCAGGGCAATCGTTCTCATCTCCCCTCACAATCCGACCGGACACGTCGCATCACCGGAGGAAATCGCCGGATTGTCCGAAATCGCGCTTCGTCATGACCTGGCGATTATCAGCGATGAAGTATTCAGCGAATTTTTAATCGGCAGGAAGGTGCTTCCTCGCCCGGCCGGCAGTGAGGCGCCCCTGATATGTACCCTGAACGGATTCTCCAAAATGTTCGCCCTCCCGGGAATGAAATTCGGCTGGATGGCGCTGTCCGGGGAGCAGAACCGGGTCCGGCAGGCCATGCGAGCTCTTGAAATCATCTCCGATACCTTCCTGCCGGTGAATGAAGTCATCCAGGCCGCTTCGCCCGAAATTTTCCGTCAGGGAGAAAGCGTCCGGATCGATTTTGCACTTCGGATCGGAGAATGCTGGAATATCGCGGAAAGATATCTGGAATCAACAGGCTGCTGCAGCTATATAAAGCCGGGAGGAGGGTTTTACGTTACGCTGCATCTCGACGGTCT
The DNA here is from genome assembly GCA_016934295.1 of Acidobacteriota bacterium. Classification (GTDB taxonomy): domain Bacteria; phylum Acidobacteriota; class UBA6911; order UBA6911; family UBA6911; genus UBA6911. The sequence goes on along the minus strand of JAFGTD010000249.1, from coordinate 13,786 downwards.
GGACGAAGAGAAGGCGGCGGAATATATCCTGAATAAAAATCATATATTGATCCATCCCGGCTACTTTTATGACATGAAATCCAGCCATCTGGTTTTGAGTTTCGTCCAGAAACCTGAAATCCTTCGGGATGTATTACCGGCTTTAACGACCACCTTGTCCGATCTTCGGACCCGTCATCCGGGCAATTTCAACAAGGACGTGTAAAGACAGAAAGCAAAAAACAGGGAGTTGAGTCCATGAAATACGTGCGCTATCAATTTCGGGAAACAGTTACATACGGAGTTCTTGAAGGGAAAACCATCCGGGAAATCAGCGGCGGATTATTCGGAAGCCGCGGGGAGACCGGTGTGACCACGGACCTGCAGCATGTAAAGCTGCTATGCCCGTGTGAACCGGTCAAGGTGCTCGCCATCGGTCTGAATTACCGGAGCCATCTAGGCAACAGAACCGCACCGGAGAAGCCTGCAATCTTCAACGTCCCGACTTCCGCTTTACTGGAACCCGAAGGGAAGATTCGAATTCCTCCCGACGCGGAGGATACCCATTACGAAGGGGAACTGGTTGCGGTTATCGGCAAAACAACACGGGGAGCAACCCCGGCCGAGGCAAAAGACAGCATCTTCGGATTCACCTGCGGAAACGACATAAGCGAACGGAACTGGCAGAAAAACGATCTTCAGTGGTGGCGCGCCAAGGGTTGCGATACTTTTGCTCCCCTGGGTCCCTGCATCGTGACGGATTTCGCCTGGCAACAATACGGAATCAAAACACGATTGAACGGGCAGGTAGTGCAGGAAGGCAGATTCAGCGAACTGCTCTTCGATCCTCCGGCGATCATCAGCCATATCAGCCAGTACATCACGCTGCGGCCCGGAGACGTTGTCTACACGGGCACTCCGGGAAATACCGGCGCCCTCAAGCCGGGGGATACAGTCGAAGTGGATATCGAGGGCATCGGAACCTTGTGCAATACAGTCTCGGGCTAAGGTCTGAATTTTAGAAACCGCCGGATATTGTGGGGGCGAACCTTGTGTTCGCCCTGGGACCAAATTCCCAGACGGTAGGGGCGAACCTTGTGTTCGCCCGTAACGACTGACCGTATTTGATCAGAGGGCGAACACAAGGTTCGCCCCTACAATTACGGCTGAGGCGCCTTCGCCTCATCCAGTTTCCGTGTGATCCTGTCACGGATCCAATGCCCGTCCGCCCATTCAATCGGGTTCACGGGAAGTCCCTGCAAAAGCATACTGAAATGGAGGTGGTCCCCCCCGGCCAGACCTGTAGCGCCTGTATTGCCGATCACATCTCCACCGGCGACCTGTTGTCCCTCCTTCACCGCAATGGACGACAGGTGCCCCGAAAGACTCATGAGGCCATAACCGTGATCGATTACCACAGTGTTGCCGTATATTCCCAGATAACGGGCCAATACAACAATCCCGTCGTTTTGCGCAGGGATGGGAGCTTTCCGGACGGACGCAAAATCGTAACCGAGGTGCGTCTGGTGATCGACCACCTTCCCATTATACCGGTAGGTTCTTTTTTCTCCGAAGGTGGCCATTGTTTTACTGTTCGGCAGCATCCGAAAGGGCCCGGACCACAGAAACCCGGCTTTTGAACCTTGGGCCAGTTCTTTGATCGTTTCCGCATTCTTCACGCGCAGTTCCCGGTTGATGGCCAGATAGTTCTCCAGCGGATCGCCCCGGTCTTCGATTTCGGATGTCCGGGCCAGGATTTCGGGCACGACTTTGGAAATAAATTCGTCGGTGATGTTTAGAGTATCCGGCTTAAAAGATTTTGCGGAAATCCTGTCAATGAAGTTTTTTTCCGCTTCATTGCCGGCATCGTCTACGGCAATTAAACGCATATCCGGCTTGTCCATATCGTACGGAACGGAAAAGAGCGCGAACCTGTCCCGTTCTCCTCCTCCGGGCAGAGCGTATCCGGGAAACCACCAGGAACCCGCCCGGACTCCGTCTCGCACCGCCGTCTGACCTACCTTGTAAGCAACGAGTTCGCTTCCTCCCTGGGATACATAGGTATGCTTTGATGTAACCTGAATGGACGGCGGCATCAATCGAACGGGAAGGCTGATTTCTTCTGTCACAGGATCCGGACGGCGAAGCCACGTGGCAGCCCTGCCTGCAGTTACTCGAATAAGGGCGGATCCTTCATTCAATCCCGGCATATTCAGAGAGCCGGCTGTGCCGGTTAAAGTATCCGTTGCTGTTTTATGTCCCCAGACAAAAAACTGTGAACTCGAGCGATACGTTTTATCGACAAGAGTAACGGCATTATCGCCCTGTATGCATTCAACCCTGACGCTGGTCAGGCCGCGCCGGAATTCGGACACCTCCACTTGAAAGGGAGTTTGCTTCCCTATTGCCGGCATCGCAGGCTTGATCTCTATGGATGGAGCCTTTCCTGCAAGAAAAATACCCTGGGCGATAAACGCCAACAGGACCAGAGCTGCCGCGGCGAGGACTATTCTTAACGAACTTCCGGAACGCGATTTCCCAACATCCATTTTTCATCTCCCGAACGCTTGAGTTGTAACCCTGTTTTCTCAGGCATTTGAACCATTTTGTATCCTCCGAAGTGTACCATTGCAGGCCCGCATTTCTCGCGGCATATCGCCGATTTCTTGATGGCGTAAAGCGCAAAGGGCAATACGGTCCTGTCTGCGTGCCAACAAACTCTATTCAGTCGTCCGAGAAATTTACGTCACAAATTGAAATAATCGACAGCAATGATTGCTCTATTTCACCACTCTAATGTACAATCGTACCGTTATTCTTTCTATGAATCGATCTAGAGCATGGAGGCTTCACAATGAAAAAGCTTTGCGTAGCTGTTTTTCTAGGTGCCTGGCTTCTCATCACTCTGAGTTGTTCCTCAATCCCATCCGGAACCCTCGCGATTGACGACATTTCCGCCAGAGAGGCCGAACTGCTCGGCCAGAACGTCGTTGTGGTCGGCACGGCGGAAATCAGAACCAATATGTCGACCTTCAACATGTTCAAAGTCTACCAGCGCGGGGAATCCATCTGGGTGACCTTCAACCCTGATACCGTGACTATGCCTCCTCAGGGATTGGATGTCCGGGTGACCGGAACCTTAGGAAAGAAAAAATTTACATCGATTCCGGACGAACAGTTATATATCGACGCAACCTCAGTCAATATGGAATAACCATGATGCTATCGGCGGGCCCCGACAGAGTTCGCGCCGATGCATTCAAGTTTAGCGGATGCCTGTCCGGGCACCCGATGCCACGCTGGAAAATACTGCCGATCCGCAAAAGTATACAGTGAAAATCTGCGTACGATCCGGATTATAAATACCCCGAGAGAAAGCGGCTCAGGCGGTCGCGTGCGGCGGACGCATTGCGTTTCCACTCGCGGAAGGCTTTCACCGGATTTCCCTTTCCAATGAGTCGCCCCGCACGTTTCGGCATACCGGCCGAAGGGTCGTAGGAAAAAGGCTCCAGGAAGGAATCCCCCGCCTCATCGCTGACAACCCGAATACAGCGAAGCGGAATATTCGCAGTCCGGGAAACGCCTGCAAGGGCGGCCGTTTCCATATCCACAATGGAAGCCTTGAACTTGCGCAGCAGGATCTTCTTGTGCTCAGGATTTCCCCACACGTGAGAAGAGGTCACCGTATCCCCGCAACAGACGGGGAGCTGCAGCGATTCCGAAGTTCGGACCAGGGAATCGCTCGGCGCCAACACGAATTCCCTGTCCAGTTTCATTTGTTCCACGGCAGGGTTGGCTTTATCGATACTGCAGAATAGCGCTTTCCTGACGACTACCAGCGTCCCCAGTTTCAACTGCGGATCCAGGGCGCCGGCATACCCCAGGATCAGTACATGAGAAACATCCAGGGTCCGCAGCGCGCGTTCCAGGCATGCGGCCGAACGCCTCGGACCGACGCCTGTCTTGAGGAAATGAATCGTCCGACCGTTCCGTACCGCCTGCCAGAAATCACTCCCACCACGACGGATCTTTTTCGGATCCTTGCAGAGAGACAAGGCTACGTTCAATTCTTCCTGCAGTGCAGCGGTGATCAGCAACATGGGAATTCAAGCATACGGAGATTGTGGAATACAGTAAAGCATCTTTGTAAAACAAAGTTAACGATATCCTCGGATGTTCGGGCGGGACCTGTTATGATAGAAATTCGTATACCTGACCCGCAATTGAACAGGGCCCGATATAAATAACTTAAATGGGGATCTCATATGATAGCTGCTGTTAAAGGCCTGAAACCGGAACTGCTGTGGAAATATTTTGCACGGATATCCCGTATTCCACGGGGTTCGAAAAACGAAGCGGCCATGACACGGTTCGTGCTGGATACGGCGAAAAAGCTGGGGCTGAAAGCCAAAGCGGACAAACTGGGAAATGTCGTGGTTCGCAAACCCGCTTCGACCGGATTCGGAAAAACACGGCCGGTCGCCCTTCAGGGCCATCTGGATATGGTTTGTGAAAAGAACCGGGATAAAAGCCACGATTTCTTAAAGGACCCTATTCAACTCGTTCGCAGAGACAATATCCTTACGGCAAACGGCACAACCCTCGGCGCGGACAACGGTATTGCGGTAGCGGCCAACCTGGCCATTATGGAAGACCGCTCCCTGAAACACGGGCCGCTGGAACTCTTATTTACGGTAGACGAGGAAACCGGCATGACCGGCGCCGCCAACCTGAAACCGGATTTCCTGGAAAGTAGAACTCTCCTGAATCTCGATTCCGAGGAGGAGGGAACACTCTATGTAGGCTGCGCCGGCGGCAGGGATACGACCGGCTCATGGAAGATTTCCTACGAAAAAGCGCCGGACCGATCGATTTTCGCGCAGGTCAAGGTTTCGAATTTAAAAGGCGGTCATTCCGGCCTGGAGATCGACAAAGGAAGGGGCAATGCGATCAAAATCGCGGGCCGGGTTCTGCAGGCTTTAGAGACAACAGGCGCGCGCCTACAGAGCATCGACGGGGGAAACAAACATAATGCCATTCCCCGTGAGTGCGAAGCCTTTCTGTTTCTTCCTGTAAATAAAATCGCCATGGCCGAGCAGATTACGGGCGAACTGTATACGGCCTTAAGAAACGAAATGGCAACATCGGAACGGGACCTGAAAATTGATCTCACCCTCGACTTCCGAAACAGGAAAAACGGAAAGGTAATGAAAAAAGCCCTCCAGAAAAAAATACTGAGAGTGATGGCGGCACTTCCACACGGCGTCATCAAAATGAGTGAAACTATCCCGGGGCTTGTCGAGACCTCAACAAACGTCGCGGTTATTAAAACCGGCAAAAACTCCCTGGACATTGCCACCAGCCAGAGAAGCTCCGTTGCTTCGAAACTGGCCGAAATCGTCGATTCGGTGTCTGCGATTTTTACCCTGGGCGGAGCTTTCATCCGGTACACCGACGGGTATCCCGGATGGGAGCCGGACATGCAATCGCCGATACTGAAAACAGCCAGGTCCGCCTATCGATCGCTTTATGGGAAATCCATCAAAGTCAAAGCAATCCACGCCGGTTTGGAATGCGGCATTATCGGACAACGCATTGCAGGAATGGATATGCTTTCCTTCGGCCCGACGATTGAAGGGGCGCATTCTCCGGACGAAAGAATCTATGTCGACAGTGTAGAAAAATTCTGGAAATTTCTCCTGGAAATCCTTAAGCGCATCCGTTAATCCACAGGCAGGAGCTTATCCAAGTAAGGGTATGGCGATGATGAAACGTCTATTTATACTCGTATTCGTTACACTCTATCTGGGAACGTGCCTTGCCGATTCGGTTTCTGCCGCAGGCAAATACCGGGATATCAGGGTTTCCGTTCCGGATCAAACCACACTCCTATCGTGTTTCTTCGGGAGTGAAGTCTTCGGATTCGCCTTATTAAACAGTCGGCAGTCCGCAGTCGGTAGAAGGGGATTCAATGTTTCTGCCATTATTTTTTAAAAGCGGTCTTTCCTGCCTTATTGTCGGTGGAGGACAGGTGGCCTCCCACAAGATCGGCATCCTGCTGGAAGCGTCCTGCAGCATAACGATTATTGCGCCAAAGATCTCCGGTTACGTAGCGGAAGAGGTGGAAAAACAATCGGTTCGCTGGCTGGAGAGAGAATACGCCGAAGGGGACTGTGAAGGATACCAGCTGGTCATTGCCGCCACTCCATTTAAGGAAGTCAACCGACGGATCTCCGAAGAAGCCAGGCAACGCGGAATTCCCGTCAATGCCGTCGACGATCCCGAGTTGAGCACGGTAATCTTCCCTGCCATATGGCGGGACCGTTCTCTTTCCATTGCCGTCAGTACCGGCGGTGTCGCGCCTTTTATGGCGGCGGAAATCCGGTCGCTTCTGGGTCGATATGCCCGGGGTATGGGGCAATGGGTTGAAACCGGCGGAAAATTCCGCGAAACCGTCAAGAACGCCGTTACAGGGATGGAAAACAGGAATCTTCTTTACAGAAAGTTTTTGGATGCGGGGCGTCCGGGCATTCATGACACCCCACCGGAGACGTCGAATCCGGACGACTGGCTGTCGTGGCTTGAGTGCATTAAAAAGCCGGATAAATAATTTCTACCCATAGACGTTTCCTGCAAGAAATAAGGCAATTAACCTTCTGTCCCCATCTTTACCCTGCTATGATATTCTTTAATGGAAGAATATGATTATTAATGCCGCCTGCGGCAAAACAAAAATAATAGGAGAAGATTTATGGCGACTGGAAAAGGACAGGAACGCACTGAGAAATTGCTAAAGACATTACGGGATTGGCAGGGAATCGAACGGCACGCCATCGAGACAACAACCAAGATCATGGAAAAAACCGATAATCTTCTGATACGGCAATTTATGGAAATCATCAGAAATGATTCGGTGCAACATCATAGGGTGCAGCAGTTTATAATCGACAGCCTAACAAAACAGCCGATAAATCTATCCCATGATGAACTGGCCCAGATCTGGGAAGAAATTGAAGCCCATGACAAGGTGGAGAGAAAAACAATAGAGATGGCCAAGGAATGCAGGGATGAATGCCAATTCTTTGTGCAGCGATCCTTGCTCGAATACCTGATCTCCGACGAAGAGAAACACGACACGATTCTCCAGGGATTGGAAGATTTCAAGAAGAATATGTCGAAACTTGGATAGAAGCATTTTTTTATCCGATAACACTCCATAACATACGCCGACCCGCATCCCCCCCCGTGGGTTCAGGCCTGAAAACAGGCGGCAATCCGGTTTCATGCGGGATAAATTCCGACAGAGCCCGTTTTAAAGAAAGCTATTTCGCTTCGAAACGTACCGGCTGAACCTCAATTCCGATATTGGAACGCCCGAGTAATTCGGTTACGTTGGGCCCCAACAGTGTATACATAAAGCAGCTTCGCAGGAGTTGAAATTGTACGAGCCGACTTTTGATCTGAGAAAGAACGGCTTTTTAAATCCTCAACCACGGGATTGAAAAAGGATACTATCTGCGCACGAAGACAACCTCCTGCCGGTTTCCATTTTGGCGAGGTATTTCCACCAGCAAATTGCAAGGAAATTATCGGAAAGGGAATACATGATCGAGGATCTGACGCTTAAAGGATGCATTGAATTTGCAATAGCAACCGAAGAGTTCGGTGCGGAAAACTATTCCAGGTTAGCCCGGAAATTCGGCGATATTCAGGACATCTCCCAGCTTTTTTCCAGACTGTCTGAAGATGAACGGGTTCATAAAAAGCAGTTTTCCGAGTTGCTGTCGGGAACAGGCGGAAGCACGGCCAACGACAAGTCCCCGGAAATGAACGACTACTTGAAGGGCATGTCGCATTCCCTTTTCTTCTCACCATACCAGGGTCCTTTCAAGGATATCGACACCATCAAGGACCGGGACGACGCCCTGCAAAAGGCTCTCGAATACGAAAAGGCTACTCTGGGATTCTACAGAGCCGTGGAGGATGTACAGGGAAGCAACGAGCTATTGACGAAGATAATTGAAGCTGAGAAAAGCCACATCATAGTAATCATGAAGGCCCTTCTTGTAAAAGGATCGAAATTCCGCAGTCTGCAGGACCAATGGACCTAATCCGAACGGGATTTTACGCCTTCGTATACTGCACGGTTGCGATATGAGCGAAACGGCCGAAATCTTTTGGGGAGTTCCGGACCGGTCGTCTACGTCCGGCATCGGAAGTAACTGCTGCCCCCTCCGATTTCCGTGGCGCCCTGGATCCTAAATTTAATCCGGGAGATATATACCTTTGAAATCCGATTTACAGGCATGGCTGATCTCGGCTGAATTCCGGAAGATTTTGGGTGCGGCTTCAAGCAGCAACCGTATAATCGGTGCTCTCATTACCCTGACATATGCCGACGACGCCCTCCTCGGTTGGCGCGCCATTGACGCCATCGGCCGATGTGCGGTGCATTTGGCCCCGTCCCGTTCCGAAGTTTTTAAAAAGTATTTACTCCGTTTATTCTGGATGATGACGGACGAATCGGGAAGCTTTGCGCCACGCGCCCCGGAAGTGATCGGAGAAATTGTCCGTTCAAACCCGGAGGAATTTTCCGATTTTATTCCTATGACGGTCTCTCTGATGAATCTGGAACCGGAAGACAGACCCGTATTTCTCCCGGGGATCCTTTATGCATTGGGCAGGATCGGCGAAGCTGCTGCAGGCACGATTGACAAAAGCATTGGAGGAATAGAGATCGCCCTCTCGGATCCCGATTCACAAGCCCGTGCAATGGCGGTGTGGTGTCTTGGCCGCATAGGCCGCCACGCCATCCTGCGCCGGCACTCCGAACTGGGGCAGGACGACGGCGAGGCGCAGATCTACCATCAAGAATACCTTCTGGATACAACTGTTGGAGAGTTCTATAAAAGAACGTTGCAGGTTGCACGTTAAACGTTGAACGTTAAAAACTAAAAGATCGTTGGAACGTATCCGTCATCTTCTGGAACTTGCAACGTGCAACGTTCAATGATGCAGCTTATCCTTTCAGGACTTCGAGTGGATATAGCTCAATGCAACATGCCGGAACGCTTTATCACGGTGCCTGGCCCAGAAGTCAAACAGGTCTTCCGGAAGTGTTTCGGTCCAATAATATATTTTAGCTATTTTCAGGTCCCGGTTTCCATCAACCGTCAGATGGTAATGGGCGCTTGCCTGGACAGGAGGCCATTTTGTGCTTGTGGGCTTGTCCGTAAAACGAATTTTGAACTGAACCGCAACAATCATTTTCTTTACATCGATCGCAAAATGCTCCGGTGCTATGTCTTCCTGGAGGCCGGGATGGACAAAGGAAATCAGGAGTTCATCCCTTGACATGGATACGGCGGGAGGCGAGGACGGGGCGGTGTACATCGTCAATTCCATCTCGTCTGAAAAATATTTCTTTAGATTCGGCACCGTTTCAAGACTTCCCTGGTACTTGCATACGTCTTCAAAGTACCCGTCAAACCATTTCGCGATTTTATCGTAGGTCCATTCCATTGGATTTTCCCCATTCCTGTTTTCTGTGGATGTTTCAATAAATATAACATCAAATTAAAAAAGGCTTGCCTGGTTATATTTCGGCAGGCAAAGATGGTGAGTGGAAATGCCCGGGAAGCAGACATTAAACCACAATCTTCAAGGAGACATCTGCTATGGCTATGGAAAACCTGAAGGCGGAGCTGGTGGTTGTCGGAGGCGGCGGCGCCGGCCTGGCAGCGGCTCTGGGTGCCGCTGAAAACGGATGCCGGGATATAATCGTACTTGAGAAGGCGGGATCGGCGGCTGGCAGCACCGCCATGGCGCATGACATCTTCGGAGCCGAAAGCCCGGTTCAGAAACGCTCCGGGGTGGAGGCTTCCAGGGATGAACTTTTTAAGACGGCCATGGAATGGGCGCACTGGACCAGGATAAACCCGAGGATTGTGCGGGCCTTTATAGACAAATCCGGAGACACAATCGGATGGCTGGAAAATAAAGGATTGCGTTTTGAACTCATCCAATACTACCCGAACCAGGTGCCCCTGGTCCGGCACTCCGTCAAGGGACATGGCCATGCCCTGATGAAAACCCTGCGGGACAATTGCCTGCAACAGGGCGTAAAAATACTGACCCGCACCCCGGGTAAAAATATTCTGCGCAACGAAAAGGGCGGAATTGCAGGAGTCGTGGCGCAAGCTAAAGACGGCGAGTTCACGATTGCCGCTCCGCGCGTCATAATCACCACCGGCGGTTACGGCAACAACAAAGAGATGTTGAAGAAGTACTGCGCGAACTACCATGACACGATTACATACGACGGGCCGCCCAGCAATACGGGGGACGGCATCCGGATGGCAACCGAGATCGGCGCGGCGACCGCCGGCCTGGGCACGGTCAACCTGCACGGACCTTTCATCAAACCCAGGTCCGATTCCCACTGGATGAAAATGGATGCCGAGGGACCGGACGGATCGCAGATCAGAATTTCTTTATGGTTCCTTGCATGGGAACCTGCAATGCTCTGGGTGAATAAGCGGGGCAGAAGGTTTATCGACGAAGGATACAACCTCGCCTTCTTCGCCTTCGGAAACGCCGTCGCCCTACAGCCCGACGGCATAGTCTATACTCTCTTCGACAGCGATAACCTGCGCAGGATTGAGAAACAGGGGTTGGTCCGGCCCGGAGCCGCCTCACGCGCAAACTGGCTCCCGGTATCGGCGGCCACTCCGCTGCCCGGGCTGGAGAGAGAAGTTCATAAGCAGGCCGATAAAGGCGACCTGAAAATATCCGGCTCCTGGGATGAAATCGCCGGATGGATGGGAGCGGATCCGGCTGTACTGAAAGCCACTATTGAGGAATACAATATTTCCTGTGACGATAAACACGACGCCCTCTTCGCCAAGGACCGCAGGCACCTCCTGCCCCTGAGAACCCCGCCTTTCTATGCCGTCAAGGGGCACATCGGCCTTTGCGACGCGTACGGCGGAATCAGGATTAACGAAAAAATGGAGGCGCTTGATGCGGAAGATAATCCGATCCCGGGTCTTTATGCCGCCGGTTCTACCGCCGGGTGCTGGGAATCGGAAAGCTATTGTTATCGGCTTACCGGCCACCTGGTCGGCTTTGCGCTGAACTCAGGCCGGATAGCCGGTGAAAATGCAGCCCGGTATTTGTCAAAATAAACGCCTTAGCCCGCATGACGCGCCTCTGCAGAAGCGCAGGAACCGTTTTTTATGTTCTCAGTTCTCTGGGAATATAGTGGCGTTCCTTTTTCCCGACGTAAATCTGTCGCGGGCGTGAAATGCGCATGGTCGGATCGTCGTGGTTCTCTTTCCACTGGGCGATCCAGCCGGGCAGGCGCCCGATGGAAAACATAACCGGAAACATACTCGTGGGAATGCCGATGGCCCGCATGATGATACCGCTGTAGAAATCCACATTGGGATACAGTTTCTTCTCGACGAAATAATCGTCCTTCAGGGCGAGTTCCTCAAGACGCATTGCAATTTCCAGCAACGGATCCTGTATGCCCATCTTTTTCAGAACCTTGTCGCAGGATTTTTTAAGAACCTTCGCGCGCGGATCATAATTTTTATAGACCCGGTGGCCGAATCCCATGAGCCGGAATCCCTTCGACTTATCCTTCACCATCGCAATACAATCCTCGGGTGTCTTGTTACCATGGTGGATCTCCTCCAGCATTTCGATGACGGCAAGGTTTGCGCCGCCGTGGCGCGGCCCCCAGAGCGCGCAAACGCCTGAGGCGCAGGAGGCGTAAATGTTCGCCTCGCTGGAACCGACCATACGTACCGTGGATGTACTGCAGTTTTGCTCGTGATCCCCGTGCAGTATGAAAAGAAGGTTGAGGGCGTCCAGAACGTCCTGGTCGGACTCGTAGTCCTGGTAGGGCATCGAAAACATCATGTGCAGGAAATTCTCACAGTATTTCAGTGAAGAATTGGGATACATCAGCGGCAGACCGCGGGAGCGCCGGTAGGAGTAGGCGGCTACCGTTCGTATCTGGCTGATAATACGCGCGGCCGCATCCTCGAATACTTCCTTGTCCTTCAGGACGAAATACTCCGGATAAAAACAGGATACTGCATTGATCATTGCGGAAAGCTGGGCCATGGGGGGAGCGCCGATAGGAAAACCGTCGAAATGGTGCTTCATACTTTCGTCCAGGTTGGCCGTAGCTTTGCAGACATTGCGAAATCGCTCGCGCGTTTCCGTGCTGGGAAGCTCGCCGAAAATGATCAGCATGGCCACTTCCAGAAAATCAGGCTGCGGACGGTCAAATTCCTCGATCGGAATGCCCCTGTAACGAAGAATGCCCTTCTCCCCGTCTATGAAGGTGATGGCGCTTTTACAGGAACCCGTATTGCCGAAACCCGGATCATATGAAATGTAACCGGTTTGAGCGCGCAACTGGCTGATATCAATCGCCAGTTCCCCTTCCGTTCCTTCGATGACCGGTAGTTCCAGGACCTTCCCATCGATGGTTAAAGTTGCCTTGTGAGCCATGATGACCTCCTGAGGACCGTGTGTGAATGTGTCCCTGATACTAGCCTGCTTGTTCTCTACTATGAAATGATCTCTAACCTGCAATTTCTCGCGCGGCTTCCGGCGGCACCATAGAAGGTGCTGTCCCTAAAAAACCCACGCCAGAAATGCGGGCCGGCCATCCCTGCTTCCGATTCGATGCCGAAAATCATAGCATGACCTCTGTCCGGATTCCAAAGCTATCGGAAACAGCGGGTGCGTTTTTTCCGAGGCCGGCCTGTCGCCCGGATCAGTGCAATCCCGAGACATTCTCCTGTGAGTACTTCGCGAGTGCTTCGATAAGATTTCCCTTACCGGGTGCATCCAGGGCAATTTTGCAGGGCAATCCGTATTTTCCCAGCATCTGCGCTACGGTTCCGTTTATCGCTACGAAGCACGATCTGCGGGTTAAATCGGAAGACCTCTCCTTCCCCAACAACTCCACGAATCCAACAACTTCGGGATTACCTGTAAAAACAATAAAATCAGGCGGATCAGCCATCAATCCATCCTTCCAGCAGGCATCCCATTCCACGGCGGATTCCATTTCTACAGCCAGGGCTATAATTTCATCGCACTTTTCGGAAATACTCTCATATGGAAATGGGGGGGACGGATTTCTATGCAACCATACCAGGGAATAATCTGCAGTTGTAAATAAGCCGGACAGGCATGCTGTCAGCGTTCCCGTTTCCAGGTCTGCAAGAAAAACGTCCGCACGAATACCGTGCGACCATAAAGCAGTTTCCGCTTCCTTGCCCGTAACAGCCATTTTGAATCGGGCAAGGTCCCGTAAATCCCGACCGCGCTGCATGAATTCTTCGAAAAAACGGTCGACAATTGCTTCATCCTGGAAAAGACAAATTCCACTCCGGCCGATGGCTGCAAGAAACCGGTCCCATCCTTCCGGATCCTCAAACCTGCGGCGGATGATTGTCGGACAGGGGACCGGCTCGGCCCCGGCTTCCCGGAGCGCTGCACAGACCGGCCCCGTATTCCGGGACGGGCCGGTCAGGAGTACTTTTTTTCCGGACAGGGATTTTTCCGCAGCTTCGGGATCGTTCAGATGACACCGCACGGACTCCCCGATAATGACCAGTGCCGGAGGCTTCAAATTCTGACGCCGGCATTCATCGACGATATCGCTTAAGGGCGCATGCACGGATCGCTGCAATCCGGTCGACGCCGCCTGGACAACGACCGCCGGGGTATCGGGCGCCCTTCCGGAAGCGAGCAATTGATCCACAATACGGTTCAGGCG
>JAFGTD010000248.1 GCA_016934295.1 Acidobacteriota bacterium | reverse complement strand
GGTGCCGAAGGGGGGACTCGAACCCCCACGGGTTTCCCCACCACCCCCTCAAGATGGCGTGTCTGCCAGTTCCACCACTTCGGCACTTAAACGGCTTTCACCCGGTAACGGGCTGCTGCAGATTGTTCTACTGAGACTCGGATTCCGGAGCAGGGGCCGGTTCTTCCGAATTCGGCTGTGCCTGGCTTTTCGATTCCAGCTCTTCAACTTTTCTCCGGATCTGCTCCGGAGTCAGTTCGTTTTCATCGGCAATTTCTTCTTCGGCTGCCGTAGTATCGGGCACAACGGTTTCTTCCACCGTTCCCTCAAGAACGGATTTGCTCGCCCTCTGGGTGGAAATCAACGACAACCCCATACTGGACAACATGAAAATAATCGCCGCAATCGTTGTCATCTTCGACAGGAATGAAGCGGGCCCCCTGCTTCCGAATGCGGTTTGTGTACCGCCGCCCCCGAAGGCGCCGGCCAGATCCGCCCCTTTTCCCGTCTGGAGAAGTACGACAAGAACCAGGATGATACATACAAATACGTGCAGTGTAGTAACGGTATAAAATAGAAGCATAGGGTTCAGATACCCGCTTTCCGCCGGTCTTCAGGCATTATAGTGGATAATGCTCAGGAAGCTGTCCGCTTCCAGGCAGGCGCCGCCTACCAACGCACCATCGACGTCCGGCTGCCGCATCAAAGCCGCGATATTTTCCGGCTTGACGCTGCCGCCATATAAAATACGAACCTCCTGCGCCCCTTCACCAAACATCCCGGAAAGCCGGTTGCGAATAAACGCATGCATTTCCTGCGCGGTTTCGGGCGTTGCCGTACGGCCGGTCCCAATCGCCCATACCGGTTCGTAGGCGAGAATAATACGCAACAGGCTCTGGCGTGTCAAGCCGTCCAATCCACCGGCAAGTTGTTGCGTAATGATATCATAGTGCCTTTCAGCCTCGCGCTCCTCAAGCGTTTCCCCGATACAGATAACAGGCTGGAGTGACGACTGCAGTATCGCACGGACACGGCGGTTGACGGTTGCGTCCGTTTCCCCGAAATACTGCCTGCGTTCGGAATGCCCTACAATGGCCATGCCGCAACCGATTTCCTCCAGCATCGGAAGGCTGATTTCACCCGTGAAAGCCCCTTCGGGCTCCCAGTGCACATTCTGGGCGGCAAGGATAACGGGCGTATTTCGCAAAATCTCAGCGACCGGGAACAGGGCCGTAAAAGGAGGGGCCATGACAACCCGGCAATGGGATACCCCGGCCGCCCCGTCTCTGACAGCCTGCGCCAGGGCACGCGCTTCCTCCACCGTTTTATGCATTTTCCAGTTTCCGGCAATAACCGGCATTCTTGCCATGGGCGCTCCCTTCTCCGGATTTAAATTACTGCATTATAAATCTTTCATTCGAATACGCGGGACTCCTGAACATGCTCTTATCCATCGGGCCCTTTCCCGTTTCTGCCATTCCTATACTATGCTGGGGAATTATATTCAAAATACAGATAAATTTACACTTGAACCCACAGTACCCGTATAAAAAAGTGTTGATGACTTGACTGAGAATTATTGAATGATATGCATCATTTTACACGATATATATTAACGAGCCGGGGGAAATCTATAATCGCGTATTGATTTACATGCCGTGGCTGGATTACATGCATCTTTGAGCTTCCGGGGTTTATAAAGTGACATTTTGAACCTTCAGGATATTTTCGGAAACAGCAGTAATGTTAAAGACGATTATTTATTATCATCGGGCATACAGAAAGATTGCGGGTTCCAGGAAGACACTGGTTCGTGAATTGCTGGCGATAGCATTGCCCCTGTCGGTGCTTATGTTCCTCTCGTATCCGACTATAACGCGGTGGATGAGCCTTTTTACGCAGGCGGTTCTCTCGCGGTACTATCCGTCCGGATGGATTCAAGTTATCGAGAGGCCGTTCTTTTTTGGAGATGTGTCTTTTGTCGCGATCCCGGGGACGTATCCGTCCCTTTCCGTAACCGTCATTAATCTGGCCATCTCGCTGGCATTAGTGCTTTTTTTGCCGAGGATGAGAAAAGGCAAAAACATCGCCATTTATATATTCTATCTCGCGGCCATCAACCTGGTGTCTTCGCTCTTTTTTCTTTTTTTCTATTCGTACTTCCCATACAGCGCCACAAGATTCTCGGAACTTTATGTAATAACCGAGATAAGCATGTGGCTTTTTATCCCCTTTATACTGGGGATGGCGATCGTTCTGTTTCCTCCGGCAATCATTCCCAAGATGACGGTGATCCTGATGACGCTTTTTTATTCCGTTGTCATCGGCACGCTGCGATACGTTCTGTTCTTATTTATCGTTTCAAAATTATCCGTCCTGTATATGGCGCTCCTGTACTTTGCCTTTGGGCCGCTTGTCGATTTTATTTATGTTGTCGGAATATTCTCTTTCTACTCCAACAGGCTGGCGATTAACCTGCAAGGAAGCATCAAGGCATGGAAATGGTCATACTGATTCTAAAAATCTATCTTATTTTCACGATCTGCGTGCTGCTGATCTATACCATACGCCATTATTTTTTTACCATGCACCGGCTGTATTCCGAGCAGCGCGTGTATTATCAGGATATTATCGATTCGGAATTTAAAAAGATATCCATACTCATTCCCATGCATAACGAGGAAAAGGTTGCGGGACAGATATTGGATTTATTGGTGTCGAATACATTCCCCTATCATAATGTCGAGGAACCGCCGCAGAAAATCCTCGATCTGCTGATTGCGGCCGACTACCCTCACGATAAAATGGAGATCATACCCATTAACGACTATTCGTCGGATAAGACCCGCCGCATTCTGGACGATTACGCAACGAAGTATCCTTTTATTAAACCCGTGCACCGGTACTCGGGCGAGCGCGGCAAACCGGCCGCACTGAATGATGGTTTGAAGCGGGCGACGGGCGAAATCATCATCGTCTTCGACGCGGACTACCTCCCACCCAAGGGCATTTTGAAAGACATCGCCGTATCGTTCAACGATCCTGAAGTCGGGGCGGTAATGGGACGGGTCGTGCCGGTTAACACCAAAACAAACATGCTGACCCGGCTGCTCGATTTGGAAAGAACCGGCGGGTATCAGGTCGATCAACAGGCAAGGTATAATCTGCAGCTGATACCGCAATACGGCGGCACCGTGGGTGGATTCCGCAGAGAAGTGGTTGAAGCCATCGGATGTTTCGATACAAAGCTGCTTGCCGAGGACACCGATCTGACGTTTCGTTTATTGCTCTGCGGCTGGAAAGTCATCTATGCCAACCGCGCCGAATGCTATGAGGAAGCGCCGGAGACCTGGAGTACTCGAGCGCGTCAGATTCGCCGCTGGTCGCGCGGACACAATCAGGTTTTGTTTCGGTATCTCGGTCCTTTATTGGAATCCTCGCATCTGACGAGATACGAAAAGCTGGACGGGGTGCTGCTCCTTTTTATCTATTCTATCCCCTTGATTATGGTTCTCGCCATATGCGATTCTCTGGCGCTTTTTTTCCTTGGAGAAATGCAGATTGTGGCAGGCCTGCTCCCGTTTCTCTTCGTAGGAGCCTACAATACATTCGGAAATTTCGCCCCCTTTTACCAGATAGGCATCGCATCGCTTTTGGACGGGGCAACGAATAGGATTTTGCTTCTCCCGATGCTGCTGTTCAACTATTTTTTCAACACTTTCTATATTACGATCGGGTTTTTCGAGGCGATCGTGGATACTTTCACCGGCCGCCATACCAAATGGAGCAAGACAAAACGGTTTCGAAACGAGAACAGCGAAGCCCCGCAGCACATCAAAGATCTGCGTCGCTCCAATGGGATGTCCAATTCAAGGGGAAACCATGTTTCCAACAGGAGTTCGGATCCTAATGGAACCGGAAATAAGACCCGGCTGGAATAAGTCATGCTCATAGTACTGACAGCCTTGTTTTTAATCGCATTGTTTGCGCTTCCTTTTCTGCCCGGAATCGTCGAATGGATCCGGAAACGGGACGCGGAACCCCTGTTCATTCCGATGGAGTATATACGCAATCCGCGCTATTTCGGAAATTCGTTCAGGAGGATTCTGAAGGACGCAAACGCCGATTCAGAGTCGAGCCCCGGAATTCGCACTCTTACACTCTCCAAAGAGGAGAAGGTGGAAATAACGCGCTCCGTCCATTTTGGAGAAAATCTGGCAATCGATCATTTGGTGTATACGAGAGGAGATTTGACTTCTGACGGCCACGTTTTTTTTAACAAAGAACTGTATGTCACCGGGAATGTGGCGATCGGATGTTATAACGTCATTCAAGCGATTGCCGGAGACGGTGACATCACTCTTGCCGAAGGCACAAAATGCCGCCGCTGGCTTGACGCCGAGGGAACCATCCGCACCGGCAGGAATTGCAGGTTGGGAATGAGCGTGTCCTCCGGCGATAAAATATTTCTGGGAAAGAATTGTCTTTTCCACCGGCTTTTCGGGATGCCTATTGTTACAGGCCGTGAAAAAACCGTTGCCGCGCATACCGCGCCCGCGCCATCGCTTCCCCAAAAGCTGCTGTCGAATGGATTGACCTTCAAGCCACTGAAGGACCGGGCCATTCCTCCCGGGGCCGTCGTAAATGAAAACGTTGTATTTCTCAACGATGTCGAGGTCGGCGCCGGCGCCCGGTTGAAAGGCAGCATTAAATCGCACGGCACATTAACTATCAAAGAGGACGTCGTCGTGGAAGGCAATATATTTTCAGACGGAGACATCATCATCGGAAGAAATGCTGCAGTATACGGACACGTTTTCTCGCAGATGACGGTGCGCATCGCCGGGCAATCGGCGATCAGCTGTTCCAATAAAATAAAAACGGTTGTCGGTAAAAAAGCTGTTTTTCTGGAACCGGATGTGACTATTTATGGATTCCTGGCCACAGAAGGCGAAGGGAAAACAATTGAACAGGAAAGCTGCGGATAGAACTCCTATGAAATATGCCGGTTCTGAAGATATGTCGCGTAGTCTAAAATTTTCATTTCGTTCAAGAGTAACTTTGATCAGACTCTGCGGTTCTCTTCTGCTTTTCGTGGGATTGGTTGCGCCCGCAGTGCGGGCGCAAGTCGCAGGCGCCTCGACTCAAAGCGGCACCGGCGTTGCGGATGCGACTCCAACTCCAACGCCGCAGGCAAACCGGGCGGCAGAACCGCCGAAGAAAACCGATTTTCATATCGAAGGTTCGCTGTTCTACAGTGCTTTTACCCCGGGCGCCGGGTCGCAAAACTGGAGAGGCGGAGATTTCCGGTTAACCTACACCGGCATTAATAAGATTGCGCCCTTTGTCAGCGTCGCAAGAATTCAAAATTCAGACGGCTCGCAGCTTGCATACGGTTTTGGCTCTTACTTCACAGTAAACAGATATTTCTACATGATCGGCGGAGTCAGCGCCTCCCAGGAAACGGAGATTCAATTCTCTCCGCACAGGCGGTACGATCTGGCGGGATTTGTCGCTGTACCCAAGGTAAGGGGTATGGCCCTTTCGGTAGGGTGGACGGAGCTGCCTGCATACCGGGACAGCGGCGGCGGTCGCATCATCGCATTGGGAAACCTTTATTATTGGCGCAAGTTTATCTTTTCCGGAAGTCTCAACCTTAACTTTGCTCGGCCCGGAAGCCAGCGTTCGGTATCCGGGCAGTTTTCCGCAACCTACGGGACACAGGGCCGCTACTACATTGCCGGCGGAATGTCGGGCGGCGGCGCTGCCTATATGCTGGTCACGGGGGAACCCTTCCTTGTCCAGTACCAGTCAATGGGCGCGTTTACAAACCTGGCGAAATGGATTGCCCCGAATGCCGGCATTAATATCCGATACGATTATTCGCACATCCTTGACAGCGCCGCACACAGGCACTCGCTTCGACTCGGCGCTTTTTACGAATTCTGATTATGAATAGACGTATCTCAGGCAGCTGGATCCTGGTCATAATCTGCGCCTTATCCCTGGCGGGCTATCTTCTCTTCAGTGCGGGACTGCGCTATTGGTTGTCCTCATTGGATTACTTTCAGGCGCTATACCAGGGACTTTCCCTGCGACCCGATCCCCTGTGGCGGCAGATCGGCAGTCAAATGACCCGGGGAGTCCCGTGGGATCCCAGCCACATGGGAATGCTTGCCGGCCTGCTTTTATTGTCTCTGTTCATAACGTTGCTGGCCTGGCGCTGTCTCAAAGGCCGTTTGAACCTGACGGTTGCCTTTGCCCTGTTCATGCCCACTTGCCTGATCGTGCCCCAGTCCCTGCTGGCGATGCTCTTCTGGCCCGACGGACGAGGGCAGGTAACCTACGGCCACCACATGATCCTTCTCAGCTTGACGGCCTTGGGCCTATTTCTCTACGTTCTGATCAGGAAACCAGGCGGCAAAAAAACAGAAAAACATGCGGGGCGCGGAAGAGCAGGCTGGTGGGGGCTTGTCTTCCTCGTACCGGTGTCCCTGATTGCGATCACCGCGCTTCTTTTGGGAATCGGCAACCATCCCGGTTATGACGCGGGCGCCTATCACTTGCCGCTTGCCGCCGGTTATGCAATAAGCAACAGCATCCCTCTTGAAATGAATGCTCCCTTTACGTATCCGTCCAACGCGGAATTGATATTGCGCTGGTTTCTTCTTCCGGGGAACGACCGGCTCGCGGCCCTGCCGGATTGGATTGCAATGATCCTGATTCCTCTCCTGCTCTACCGGCTTTGCCTCTCGCTGAATATTAGTCGGCAGGCGGCTATTGCTGCATCCTGCGCGGCGATTACGTTCCCTGTCCTGACTCATTTGTCCATCATCCCCAATCCGGATCTGATTGGAATTGTTCCAACCCTGGTCGCACTGATCCTGCTGCTCGAACTGCATCGCACCCGCTGCGCGGACCCGGTTTATTTCGGCCTTTTCGGCCTGGCGTTTGGATTGGCCGCGGGCACCAGGCTTTCCCTTCTGCCTGCCTGTCTCTTCCTGGCAGGAGGCCTCCTCCTCGTCATGCTCCGCAACGACCGCAGTCAAAGTGAAAAAGGCAGATTTGGCATCAATTGGCGCTGGATCTTTCGGTCCCTGCTCATCACCGGTTCCTGCGCATTTGCCGGAAGCGGCTTCTGGTATCTGCGCAACGCCCTGGTTCATCAAAACCCTTTCTTTCCGGTAAGCATGTTCGGGCTGCCGGGCATGCCGCTGGATGCTATTTCCCCCGTCATCGGCATCATGAGCGAGAAACCCTGGATGATCGCCCTCTATCCCTGGACTGAAACGGGCTATACTTATATCTATGATACCGGAATCGGAGCGGTTTTCGCCGCTATCGTGCTGCCGGGACTCGTCTGGTGGCCCATCGCGCATTTCAGCAAACGCAATAATGACGAAGAAAAATTCCGTTTCGAACGGATGCTTGTTTATTTATGCATCCTGTTCTGCCTGGCATACTTCGTTTCCCGCCCAAGCGTGTACACGCGGCACGGCGCCTTTGCCATTCTGTTATCCTTTTTTGTTGCAGCCGAGATGTGGCAAAGACTCAAACCCAAGACTTTCCGTGTGCTCTTCCTGATTGCATTTCTGGTAATGTGCGTCCCGTTGGAGAAATCCCTGTCCGGATCGCTTCTTTACAGGCTTGCCATCCCGCAACGCGAAGGCGCAGCGAGATTCGAACTGCCGGCAGCCATAGATGCGCTTCCGCCGTCCCGGATCTTCAACGCTGCTGAGGGACACCTCACCTACGGCTGCATGGGCCGGGACTATCGCCATAAAGTAATAACCCGTTTCCGGGCAATTCAACCGCAGGAACTCCGGTCGTTCCAGGCGGACTACGTCCTCATCCGTGAGGATCAAAAAGCCGAATACACGGGCGCATTGAATCTCGAACTGGTGGCCTCCGGGGCCGCCGCGAATCCGGCGGATGCGTTGCTGCTCTACCGTATCCAGTCTCCTTGAACCATGAGTGAAAAGATCGAAAACCTGCTGCAGTCCTATCCAAAAACGAGGCCGCCGCTTTCGCCCGCCCACCAGGCAATCTATGTCCGGCACCACCAGGCAAACCGCCGGGGAAAGGATCCCGCCCAGGCCGCGGCCCTCCGGCTGGAGATGTGGATGCACAGGCAAATCGCCGAAGCAAGGCGTCCCGGGGATGAGACGATTCTGGAGATCGGAGCCGGCACCCTCAACCATATCGACCATGAAAAGGACTGCCGGCGATATGAAGTCGTCGAACCCTTCGGGGAATTATACGCCGGCAGCAGCAGGCTGTCCCGTGTGGCCGCTCTCTATGGCGACATCGGCGATGTGCCGGAGGAAAATCGTTACCACCGGATCCTTTCCGTTGCCGTGCTGGAACATCTCACCGATCTGCCCGCCGTTGTGGCGCGGAGCGCTAAGCTGTTGGCTCCAAACGGAATCTTCCAGGCCGGGATTCCCAGCGAGGGCGGTTTTCTTTGGAGCCTCGCCTGGCGCTGCACCACCGGAGTCCTGTTCCGGCTGCGCACCGGCTTGAGCTACGGATCGCTGATGCGCTACGAACACGTGAACTCGGCAGGGGAGATATGTCGAGTGATCCGGCATATTTTCGAGTCGGTCAAGGTCCGCCGTTTCCCGTTGTCTTTTCACAATCTCAGCCTGTACACTTACCTGGAAGCATCCGGACCTCGCAAGGAGGTTTGTGACACCTACCTTCACGGGATAGCCAATGAGCGCAGATAAACGGGTCAGTATTGTTGTAGCCGCATACAACGAGAGCAAAAATGTTTCCCGGCTGTACCAGGAAATCCGGCAACACATGTCCGCGGAACCCAATCCGATCGAGATTATCTTTGTGGACGACGGGTCCAGGGATGATACTGCGGGGCGCGTTCTTGACCTGCGGAATCAGGATCCCTGTGTGCGTCTTATAAGGTTGAGCCGGAACTTCGGCAACCAGGCTGCATTCCTGGCAGGCATCCAGTCCGCCCGGGGCGCGGCCATCATTACCATGGACTGCGATCTGCAGCACCCGCCCGCGCTTCTGCCGCAAATGCTCGAAGCCTGGCGTGGTGGCGCCAGTCTGGTTCAAATGGAGCGGCTCCAGAATGCCGATGCCTCATGGTTCCAGCGCACCTCTTCCCGGCTCTTTCACACAACGCTTCGGAAGCTGACGGACATCCCGCTACCCGCCGGAGTGGGTGATTTCCGGCTGATAGATCGACGCGCGGCTGATTTAATGCTACGGTTCGCCGTTTCCAGACCCTTTTACCGAGGCATGCCCGCCTGGCTGGGTTTGCCCAGCCGGACTCTGGCGTACGATGCCGGTCCACGACACGCCGGCCGGGCTCCGCTCAACTTTTTGAAGCGGGTCGAGCTTTCTCTGGATGCCATCACGGCCCTTTCGATACGCCCTCTCCGGCTTGCCTTCCTCCTCGGAGCATGTGCGATTGCGCTTTGCCTGATTTATACAGTGGCAACCTTGATCGCGTACCTGTCCGGATATTCAGTTCCCGGCTACCCGACGCTGATTTTTGTCATTGTATTCCTCGGCGCCATTCAGTTGATTTCGATCGGGATTCTGGGAGAGTACCTTGGGAGGATCCATGAGCAAAGCAGCCGACTCCCCCCGTTTGTTCTTCTGGATGATCCGGACGAAGGTAAATCCGAAAGATCGGACAAGCAATCCCCCGATCAACAATAGACGCGGACCTTTTCCAGGCCTGAACCAGCCGCTGTGATCCCTTTACGGCATGAGGAACGCAGAAATGCCATCGACGGAACCTTGAATAGGTTTGCTTTTTCTGCCGCTAAGTGCTATTATATCTTCGTTTGGACACGCAGCTTGTTCTGCAAGGGCAAAGGGAGAGCACAGGTTTTATGACTGTTGATCCACTGCTCCTTCAGCCCGAAGTTGTACGCCGATCCCCTCGCGTGAGTAGCCAAGTATAGCCGTAATGCAGGTGTGCGCTGCATGAGAAGGCAATCATGGATAATTCATCGTGGCGCGTTCCTTTAGATCAGTTTTTATCAGGTGGACCACTATTTGGCCGCGAGGTGAGGCGATGGCTAGGATAAAACATCTTAAAATATTTCTGATTCCCGCAGGTATCTGGCTCCTTTGGACTACGGCTGCCTGGGCAACTGCAATCGATTTCCAGACGCTTCCACTCTCCTATACGGGCACGGCCACTACAATACCCTATGGAATCCGATTGACGGACACTACGGATCCTCTTTGGAATCCTGTTATAGACAGCCTCTCGCCTGCCGGGGCCGTCTGGACCAGCGACCCGGTATCGGTCGCTTCAGGGTTTTCAACCACTTTCTGGTTTCGCATGTCCGATGGAACAGGCATAGAGGATCCCGCGGGAGGCGTTCTTGGCGCCGACGGATTCGCATTTGTGATTCAGAACGGCGGATGGGAAGCCGCTACCGGGAACCAGGCACTCGGGATTGGCGCGGGCGGCATGGGTTACATGTATATTTCCAACAGTCTGGCCGTGGAATTCGACACATGGCAGAACATTCCTTACGGGGATCAGGACGGAAACCACATTGCGGTCAATACGCGCGGGACAAGCTTCAACATGCCCCACCATACCTATGAGGCTATTAAGGAAGAGCATGGCATCGAGCCCAAGGACTACACCGAAGATCCCGCACTGTATTATCAGGCCGTAGGCAGGCCGTTGAACGACGGCCTCATCCAGCAGGCGCAGATCGATTACGATCCCCTGGGCGGGCTGAGCGTATATTTGAACTCTTCACTGCTTTTCACAACTCCGCTCGATTTGGACGGGCTGCTGGACCTGAACAACGGCTCCGCCTATGTGGGTTTCACTTCAGGGACCCGGCACGGATACCAGAACCACGACATCCTTTTCACACCGATCCCGGAACCGGCAACGTGGCTTACCCTATTGAGCGGCCTTGTCATGATTTGTGCATTTTACCGCGCCCGTCGCAGCTGAGGCAGCAGGGTTGGATTTCAGCGTATATCAGACCTGCCCGGCGTCGGCTTTCCGCTCGCTGCGGTTCGATATAAACGAAGCCCACGGGCGAGGCATGGCGATTCAACGGGAAACCTTGAACGCTGAACGGAGAACGGTTATTGGTTCCAGATCCGCTTCACGGATGGAAACAGATCCATATCCGTGTGGGGCAGAAAGAGCGAACCGGTGTATTCATTCATATAGTCCGGCTCCGTGTTCAATTCTATATAGGTCATCCTGCCCGCAGTCTCATTGACCAGGTCCCGGTTCTTGTCCGAAATAAGGACCAGATAGGCGCCGAGAAGAGAGCTGTTCCCCAGGTAATGGAACCGATCCCTCGGAAGATCGGGGAACAGGCCGATACTGATAGCGTTTTCTATATTCAAATACTGGCCGAAGCCTCCGGCGATGTAGACGGCGTCCAGATTTTCAAAAGCGAGCCCTACGTTTTTCAGCAGCAAAGAGCAGGCTGAAAATACCGCCCCCTTGGTGCGGATCAGATTGGCTATATCGTTCTCCGTAATTACCAGGTCCTTTTCCCAGTAAGACCGCTCCGCCTTCTCGATGAGAAATCCCCCGCCCCGCTCGGTTTCCACAAGCCTGTCTGCGGCTTTTTCTTCGCTCAATTTTCCGCCGCGGTCAATATAACCCTGAAGAAACAGTCCCGACAGCAGGTCGACCAATCCGGAACCGCACAGGCCTTTGGGCTTGCCTCCCCCTATAACGGTGTACGCCACGCTCCCGTTATCCAGCCCTATCCGTTCAATGGCGCCGGCAGCGGCCGGCATGCCGCACTTTGTCCCGCTTCCCTCAAAAGCCGGTCCGGCGGAACAGGCGCAGGTCACCATCCAGTCCCGGTTTCCCAGGACAAGCTCGCCGTTGGTGCCGACATCGATGAACAGCGACACCTTTTCGGCATCCCGAAGCAGGGGGGTGCAGAGAAGTCCGGCGGTGATATCGCCGCCCACGTAACTTCCAACCGCGGGAGCGCAGAGAACCATTGCCTCCGGATTCATCTTCAGGCCGAGATTCCGCGATACGGCCAGGCGTGTCCGGTTCAGGCCGACTGCATAGGGATCCTTCCGTATATTGCCGGGATCCATGTTCAGAAGGAGATACGTCATGGTTGTATTGCCGGATACGGATGCATAATAGATATCCAGAAACGTCCCATGAATCGTTTCCAGGTTCTTTTGAATAAGACGATTGATCGTAGCTACAATCAGGGTGTTCAACTCGCGGAGGTGGCCGGGCTTCTCGGCATAATGGATACGGGATATTATGTCGTCGCCGCACTTAAGCTGGTGGTTATACCCGGAAGCCGTGCTCAGGACGCGACCGGTCCTCAGATCCACAAGCTGTACAACAACGGTTGTCGTCCCTACATCGCACGCGATACCAAATATGTTTTTATCCGTCGCGCTTGGGATTACATCCGCGACGGTTTCGGAAAAGGAAGCCGGGCCGTAATACCCCGACACCTCATCCTTGTGGGCGTTAAAGAATCCGGAATCGGCGACACTCCGGATTGACAGTTCCTGGAATTGCGGCAAATGAACCGTGAGGTTATCCGTCACCCTGGTTGTACAGGCGAGAGCATACCCTTGGGCCACGAGGTTTTTCGAGAGGCCTGCCGAAGGCCTTGCCCGATAACTGCCTGAATTAATGGAAAGAAGACAGTCTCCGCACGTCCCCCTGCCTCCGCAACTTGCCTTTACGGGCAGGCCGGCCTCGACGGCAGCATCCAACAGGGTTGTCCCGGACGCGACCTCGACGGTTGCATCAAAAGGAAGGAATCGAACCGTAAACCTGGAATCCGGAACCACTTCTTCACTCCAGTTAATTTCGGTGACAGTCACCATAACCTCGAAATTAAGCAATGCTGACACTTTTAACGAACGACGGGATGTCGGCGGCTTCCTGACAACCGACAAGGATCTCCCAGCCCGGAAGCTTTTCTTCCAGGTCGCCGCTGATCTGGGAAACGAATCCGGGAATAATTAGCCTGCGGGTTTTCACCTGCTCCTCCAGCTTGATCTCCCTGATAAACTTCGCGATCGTCTCACCCGTAAACTTGCCCGCCGCCCACGCGGTGAGAACGGACTGTCCCTCGCAGTCGCAGACCACAAGATGGGCCGAAGTCCCCGAGTTCTCAATCTCGCCCGATACAAGAAAAAAGGTCAGGGAAAAGTTGGTCGTGAGGAACACCGGCGATTCCGGTGTCGGATCCCCTATGGAGTACAGCTTCGGCTCAACCTGGATCGGCTTCTGGGGATCGGTAAAAATATTCTGTCTCAGGGCGAAAAGAGTATAAAGCAGCGCCTTGTCGTACCGCGGCAATACGATAATAGAAGCGTATTTACATAAGCCGACAGAGGCTTTTGCCATCCGGTCCGGCCCGTTTTCCGCTTCAACCATTGTCAGCAGGGGATATCCGAAAGGTTCGTAGTTCTTTTTAAGAGCGCTGCGCCGGAGAATCGTATTATTCTGAAACTGCCGGCCTAGATCGGGCGCTTTCAGGTTCAATATAAGATCTTCGATTCCGGCCTTCTTCGCCTTCTCCACCCGGCTTTCCAGGGATTCAAAGGATTCCCCGGTTATGATGAGGCTTACGCTACGGTTTTTGGCCAGTTCAAAATCCCCGTCCGAAACATCCCCGCTCAAAAAGACTGCGGGCCGGTCCGCCTTGAGAATCTCGAGACCGGCCGTGAGGGATTCTCTATCCCGGGAATCCAGGATAACGCCTTTAGTGGAGTGCTCTTTAGCAAAGCCGATAAGCTTCAGGAATGCATCTTTGCCGGCCTCGTCCTGAGAGAGAAAAAGCAGGTCCGCCTTCAGTTGCTCGCCGACTCGATCCACCGTGTAATTTTCTATTTCCCGAATTTTCGAAACAAGCGTTTCTTCGTCTTCGGACGCATTCAGCCGGATCGCCAGGCCGGTCTGATGAAAAAAGGTTTTCTCATGGCGGAACATCACGGTTTCGTTGCCGACCTCCAGGGCCCTGGCCCCCACCCCGATCTTCACAAGCCGGATAGGAGGCTTGCTTGCGGCCCCGAGTGCGGCCCTGGCTTCTTCGGAAGCATGGGGGCATTCGCCGAGGTCGGCTTTTTTCTGTGCCAGCTTCATGGCAAAGGCCATGCATGTGGGCACGCCGCATTCCTTGCAATTCGTTTTGGGCAGCAGCTTAAAGATTTCCAAACCGGATAGTGCCATATCTAATTCCCGCTTTCTGCGCTGTAGAGTTCGTCGACATGCTTCTTCACAGTTTCCATCGCCTTGGGATGATACATAACGATCAGTTCCGAGCCGGCAGACAACAGGCTCATTGCCGTGGCGGTTTCCCAGTAAGCGCTGCGCAGTTCCATGTCGCCCCAGTCCGGGTATTCCTCTTCAGTAACCCGGACCTCCTTTACTCTCGAACTTTCGTAGCCCGGATTGATGATCATGGGGAACGCCAGCATCGAATCGCCCGCCAGGCCGTCGTTCCGTATCCTTTCCATGATGGAGTAGGTGTATTCCAGGCCGTATCCCAGAGCTCCGGTCAGGGGATCGATAACGATTTTCTCCGACGGAAAATTCATGTCCGAAAGAAGAATGTTCAACTGTTTGGCCATATTCACGTCGATAGGCGACTGCGCAACAATGCTGTGATTGTACGCCATACAGGCCGCCGCGATGGTTTTATAGTTGTCCGTCTCCACATAATTGATCAGGCAGTTTTCCCCGGCGGTTACTTCACAGACCTTTTTCATAACTACATTGATCTTTTCGTAGTGGCTGTGCCCGGTAATGATCAGGGGAACTTTCACGCTATCGAGAACCTGCCGGACGACATCGGCCGCCTCATCCGCGCTTCTGTCGCCCTTTTCCGGGTGGGTTTCGTCAAGCCGTACACTGATTAATTCCGCCCCGTACTGCTCGACGCACTTCTTCGCCATATCCGCCGGCTTATCGATCACGTCCCTGTAATAGTCTAGAAGCGCTTCCGGGTACTTGGCCGGCACTTTGTCGAACACCTCCATCGCCAGAGCCGGCCGGTTCGGATGCTCCCCTTCAAAGAAAAGAAACGGTAGGGCCGTACTTCCACCGATAGTTATTGTGTTGGAGCGGGTGCCGCCCTGCTCCGATGTCGCCCCGATGGTCACTTCCGCTATTTTCCCGGAATTTTTTTCTATAGGAATCTCAAATCCCATATACCTTGACTCCTTCCACTCAATTCACCTTATTTAACACGGAGACAGGATACTTATCTCATAGAAATTAACGTTATGTCCCCGTTTCAAACGAACAACCGCTCGAATATCCCGCCGAGTATTCTGTACGGTTCGGACCTGTCGGCAACAGACCAGATGGACTCACCGCGCCGGTCCGTTTCCGTCAGCAGCTCATCTTCAGGCACCGTACAGAGGAGTTGCAGCCCCTCGGCACCAATACTGTCCGTTGCTGCTTGATGCAATGGATCGCGAAGCCGATTCACTATCAGGTATTTCTCCCGCACCCGGGTATCCAGTTCCGCGATAAGCCTTCCAATTCTCCCCGCGGCGTGAATGCCCCGCACGGTCGGATCCGAGATCATCAACAGATAATCGATCCCGGCGGTTGTTCGCCGGCTCAGGTGTTCCATGCCGGCTTCGTTGTCGATAACGACATACTCGTAATTCCCGGACAATGTCTTCAGAATATCCCGGAGAATGCTGTTGGCATAACAGTAACATCCCGGCCCTTCCGGGCGCCCCATGGCAATGAGATCGAAATCGGGAGTTTCCACGATACTCGACTGAATTTTATACTCAAGGAACTGCTGCTTGGTCATGCCGCCCGGTATCGACTGCACCTTCTCTTTCATTTCCTCCCGGATGCCGCCCACCGTCTCCCTGAGTTCCACACCGAGAAGATCGTTCAGGTTCACGTTGGAATCCGCATCCACAACCAGGATGGATTTGGAAACATGGTCGCTCAACCAGCGCACCGCGACCGCCGAGAGGGTTGACTTGCCGGTGCCGCCTTTTCCGGTGATCGCAATTGTCTTCGTCATCTTCCATCCCGCTCCTTACCGTGACTCTCCCCAATGCCGGCCCGGCCTCCGGTTGGTACCCGGATTAAACAATCTGTGACTCCGGGTGAGTTTTCGGCGTCGGTATCGGAGTCGAAATCGGAATCGGTTTTAAAAGCTCGACCCCGATAGCGATTCCGACCCCGACGCCGATGGATTCCCGGCCCAGCTTTTCGCTTCGAAAAGAGTCACAGGCCAGTGACGCCCGGCAGACATGCAGGATAACCGGATCGAGGCCCTATCTTATCAGGGAAAAATGGATTAGGAAAATTTTCTATCAGATTCAGCTTTCATGCGAATGTATGCATTCCGGCAAAGGCATCAGCCTCCGCTAAAGCTTCGGCTGACAAGCGACGCCGGCTTGAGAATCTTTGCCGCGATTTAACCTTGAAAGGTATCCCGGGATTCCTGCACCCGATTCCCGGCAGTATAATAAAATTATTTCGATTAGAGCCCTTTTCGATCAACCGTAATTCTGACCGTGAATATATTTATGCATTTTCCGGTTTTTTTTGCCGAATCCTGTGCAAAGCTTAGTAAAATCGAGGCTTGAAATTCAACGAAACAACGCAAGGCATCTTATCGGAAACCGAAGTCAGGTTGCGACAGGGAACGAGATTGAAGAAACAGGCGTTCGTTTTTCGCACCGCGTCATTTACAACAAACAGATAACCGGATGGACCGGCGAGGATGAAAATCCCTGCCGGCAGTTCTAAAAAGGAGATGGGAATGAATGCCCTTGCGAAGCTGGACGCGCATCTGGAGTCGCGACTTAAGGATTTGAGTAAAGCAAAGGAGCGGGGGCAGAAGATTATAGGATATTCCGCCGGCGGCTTTTTACCGGAAGAACTTATATTGGCCTGTGGCGCGATACCCCTGTGTTTTATACAGGCTGGAGATAATACCGTATTAAGGAACTCCGGCGCCTATATCTGCAGATGGTTCGATCCTTTCTGGCGCAGTCAGGCAGGTTACCTTACCTCAGGAAAGGACCCGTACTACAGCATTGTGGATCTTATTGTCGTTCCAATAACCGACAACCATGTCCGTGCCTTTTCAAACACAGTCGGGTTTTATACTCCTGGAATAAAATCGTTCGTCTTCGGTGTTCCGCATGTGAAGGACAAAGTCGCTCTGGAGTATTACCTTAAAGGCATAGTCAGGCTGAAGAAAATGCTCGAGGATTTCACGGGAGTTGAAATCACCGAATCGAGGCTCAAGCAGTCCATAGAGTTGTGTAACCGGGAAAGGGAGCTTTTCAGAAAAATAAGCCGGATGAGAAAGCGCAGGAACGTTTCCGTGTCCGGCAGGGATTTTGTCGCCCTGAATCACGGCTCTTTTCTGGCTGATAAAGAGACCATGGTCGACATACTTGAGCAGTTTATCAAAGAAGTCAGCGATGATTCGCCTGTTTTCGGGGATGCTCCCAGAATACTGTATACCGGATCCACCCTTGCACGGGGAGACTCGAAGGTAATGGACATAGTATCGGACAACGGTGGAATCATAGTCATGGAGGAATTCGCGGAGGGGATTCGCCCTTACTGGGACAGTGTAAAGGTCGGGGGGGACCTCCTTGCCGGCCTGGCTGAGACCTATTTCATGGATCGCATATGCCCGGGTTGGTTCCGTCCCGGCACAGAACGCCTTGATTTCCTGATCAGGCTGGCCAGAGAGTATAACGCATCCGGATTGATCTGGTACCAGCTGTTGTACCGCGAGTCGTATAAGGTTGAGTCATACTTTTTCTCCGGCATATTAAAAAAACAGACCGGACTCCCCATGCTTGTCCTGGAGTCTGATTACGATGCCGTGGAGACCGAACCTATGAAAACACGTATCGAGACATTCATGGAGACAATAAGAGGGTAGGTCATGGGAAATTATTACGATGAACTTTTCAGTCTCTGCGGATTTGAGCATGAGGAAATCGAAAAGGAAAGATCCAGGATAGAGGCGTCGTTTGAGAAACTGGGGATAGGTCCCGATGATATGGAGACGGCCGATAGCCGTGTGAGGCGGCATCATGACGTATCGCTGGAAGGGGTAAGGAAGTTACTGGGGGCCTGGCTTAAGGAGCTCATCGACCTGGTCCTGGCCAGGGAAGAGGGTAAAAAAATTGTGTACTTTGGATTTCCCGCAATACTGGGGCCAGGCCTGATGCTGAGAGCCTCTTCGGAGGAGGTTTTTGTGAGTGCCCCAGACATGGTGCTGAATCATACCATGGGGCAAATTTTCAATAAACTTGATCCCTTACTCGAAGCAGGCGAGGCCAACGGACTCCCTCCCGGACACGCCCTCTGCTCATTGTGGCAGGCAAAGATAGGCGGTATCGCAAAGGGCATGATCCCCGTACCGGACCTTGCCTTAGCTTCCAGTTATTACTGCGATATGGGATCCAAGGCAGATGATCTTGTGACGGCGCTGTACGGGGTTCC
Organism: Acidobacteriota bacterium; assembly: GCA_016934295.1. GTDB lineage: Bacteria > Acidobacteriota > UBA6911 > UBA6911 > UBA6911 > UBA6911. The sequence continues at coordinate 16,957 of JAFGTD010000248.1, read as the reverse complement.
CATAGCCTATATTGACGGGATCATGGATTCTAAGTGGGGAGAATACCCCGAGTATCTGCCGGAGCGGGTACATTATCTGGGAGCCCGCATAAACCAGGCTTTTGAAAAGGCCGAGAAGGTTTTAGGAATTGAGATAGCGTCTGATGCCTGGGAAAGGTCCCGGAAAAACAGTCAACCCTTCAGGGACAACCTCGCAAAGCTGACGGAAGTGATGAAAGCCGACCCTGTACCGGTCAGCCTGGTGGAACTTGAACTGCTGGAAGCGCTTTCAGGCTCTTCAACCGGAAGTGGCATCCAGGAAGGAATCAAGGCCATGGATATCCTGATCCATGAGCTGGAAAAACGGGTTGAAGCAGGCGTCGGGGTAACGGAAAAGGGAGCCCCCAGGGTCATGGTCCGGTTGGGGCATACTTCTGATCCAAGGGTAACACGGTTATTTGAAGAAGCGGGGCTGGCTGTTCCGCTTACCTACATATTAGCCAGCAGGGGGGGCGTCAAAGTAAAATCCGGGGAGAATTACGGGACAGCGGGTGAAATAATTGCCGAATATGAAATGGAGGGAGGCTATTACCACGGTACCGAGGGGCAAATCCGGTTATACGAAAGGGCGGCCGAATTGATGAAACTGGATGGTTTTATTGCCCAATACCTCTATAATTGCCGCCCCGTTGCGACAATTTCCCATATTCAGAAGAAATACCTGGAAGAAAAAACCGGCCTTCCGGTCCTTTCCCTCGAAATAGATAATTTCGACAGCAGGGCTTATAGTGCAGCTTCTATGAGAACCAAAGTGGAAACGTTTGCTCTCATGCTTAAAGCAAAAAAAGGCAGATGAGGTGGCATTTATAGAAAGTGCCAAAGGCACCGGGGAAAGAGGTATGAGTATGTTGGTGGCCGGCGTTGACGTGGGGGCGGCCACCGCCGAAACCGTTTTTCTGTGAGATGGTGATATCCCGGGCTATGCCGTCAACCCTTACACTTTAATCTGTTAAAAGAGCGACGGCATCGCCAGTGCCGGATGATTCACCTTCGTTATGTATTCGAGCACTTCTTCTTCCGTCGTCGCCACCGTCTCATCGGCGATCATGCCGTAGAAGTCTTCAATCCCCTTTTCCTCTCCGATCTTTTTCAGTACCGGCGCCATTTCCTCCTTGAGCCGGGAGTTCATCCAGACAATCCGGCCGGCCCCTCCTTCCGGCAGGATGAATTTTCGGCTCCCGATATAGTGCTTGCTGTGGCCGATAAATCCGGGCGTCTGGACGCCGCCTCCCACCGTACCGGCCAGCGTGGAAAACTTCATTCCGACAGGAGTCATATCGGGGAACTCGCGATAGACAACCATGATGCCGTTGGTCGACGGCAGCAGGCATGAAATGCACTCGAAACAGCCGCACGAGGTCATCGGGTATTCAATAATGCTGTAGGCGTTAAAAATTTCCAGGCTCTTGTGCGAGCTGTTATAGACGAATTCGTTGACACCCTGCCACTGCCCTTTGACCGGATCGATCACCGCCCCTTTGTTTACCGGCTGGTTCGGCCCCGTTGGATTGATCTTATGGGCCGCCTTGCCGTCCAGCCAGTTATAGCTGCCGCAGAGACCGGAGCGTTCGGGCGTAATGATGCACACATGGTTCGGGGCAAAGGACTGGCAGAGCGCGCAGGAATAATAGGTCTCTACCGACTCGTCGGTCATGTCCGCGAGGCGGGCGTCCCGCTGCCGATAAACGGCACGCACCTGATCGAGAAGCTCCAAAACCTCTTTCTCCCTGGTATAGATTTTCACCTGCAGCTTGTCGAAAACCTTGCCGTATTCGCCGTGGAGTTTGGCATGAAGGATGGAACCCAGGTGTTTGAATTTGAAGCCCTTCTCCTTGGCTTCCCTGCTGATCCGGATCCAGTTGATGTCCCGCTGCCCCATGTGGAAAATGCTGTGGGCGCCGTTGATCAAATCGTGGATCTGGCGTTCCAGAATGGGCTCGAAATCCTCCTGCATTTCTCTTCCGGCGACCTCCACCCATATCCCGACGGGCAGGGACGCCCCCTCTTCGATATCGTCAATCTCCGGCCCGATCACTTCAATCCTGCCGTCCTCTACTTCATCCAGGTCCTTCGATGTTACGAATTCAAACCCGGGCAGGGTGGACCCTCCCAGTTCCGCGCTCGTATCCTTCGCACGGACGCGCTCCCCCTGGAAAGCGGGACCGTAGGGAACGGGGATGGGAACCTTGGAAACGGTAACCTTGAGACCCCGGACCTCGATGGCCTTCGCCACGATCTTATCCGGCTCTACGGGAGATACGACATGTTCGTAGGTGCAGATTCCGCTGGGAAGTATCCGGCCGATATCGGTTTCAGCAATGGCGGGAAATCCGAAGTTGATGGCGCCTGCCGCCTGGGCGTGCTTGAGGTCGTCCACGGGACCGAAGGCGAGAACGAAGGCAAATACCCTGTTTTTGTTATAGCGCAGGATGCGGTCGTAGTCTCCGGGCCGCGCCCCGCCGAATGAAAGTGCGGCGCGTGTGGCAAACCCCAACGCATGTATGGTTGCGGTTACGTCTTCGCCGAAAGGAACGAGACGGGTTTCCCATCCCATCTCGATGCCCTCCTCTTCGAGTTGATGCGCCATGGACCTGCCGTCGTTGCCGGCGGACATGAAAACATAAAGATTTTTCTCCTGCAGTTCCCGGGCGACACTAACCGCAATTTCGTTGCTCGGGCAGCATCCCACGCAGGCCGCGAATCCCGGCGCGGTTCCGTCCACGAATTCAATGCCCCTTTCTCTCAAAATGACATCGTTCGCCGCCCCCAGCCAGAGCCGTCCGTCCGAGGGATTCAGCTCAGTCAGGTACGGCAGCGGATCCTGCGTATATTTTATTGCTTCAATGATTTCGTCCGCGAAAAGGGCGGCCATCCCGGCATCGAGCGTGTTGCCCAGATACGGCAGCCACAGCGTATCCCCCGGGATCGGCGGTAGAAGTTTTTTGGCTTCCGCAAGCAATTCATGGAGCCCTCCCAGGGTTTCGATATTCAATCCCAATATGCCGTGGGAGATGGGCAGGTAGTAGGCGGTATTGGGGAATTCCACCCGTGTATCGGGCCCCTTTTCCTCGACAGCCTGCGCCAGTTCCTTCTCCGCGCGTTTCACCAGTTCGTGGGCGCCCCGGATCGCTTTGGTTGCAATAATTTTTGACATATTTTACACCGCCAGATTTCTTCTCATTTCCATATCGAAAAGGACACGCTCCCTGGCCTTGCCGATACCGAGTTTTTCCCGCTTCCCGTTGATGTGGTCGATAATCAATCCCGCCATTTTCCCGGCATCGGGCTCGACCGCCCACTTGCCTCCCAGGATTGCCTCGAACTCTTCAAAGATATGACGGGCGAATGTCTCGCTGCCCGAAACGGGAAGCCCCACACCGAATACGGTAAAAACACCGGAGCTTACAAAGTAATGGCCGATGGAGATGGCTTTTTCGCTCATCCACTCCGGCGCCGCCCCGGCAACAGGCAGATCGCTGATATCGCTGCCGAGCCCGCCGGCTTTGACCATTTCCGACAATGCGACAAGGATACGACTGTTGTCGACACAGGATCCGGAATGCAGAACCGGAGGCATGCCGACAGCCTCGCATACCTCGGTCAATCCCTTGCCGGCAACCTTGTGGGCCGTATCGGGAACCAGGAAACCGGCCTTGGCGCAGCTGATGGCGGAGCACCCGGTCTGCACAACCAGGATGTCGTTTGCGATCAGTTCCCCGACAAGATCGACATGTTCCCTGTCGTAGGGCACTTTGGGATTGCAGCATCCTACGACGCCGGCCACGCCTTTGATCCGCCCGTTTATAATGTTGTCGTTCAGAGGGGCATAGGAACCGCGGAATCTTCCGCCCAGCATGTAGTGAATGGCCTCGTGGCTGAATCCCGCCACCAGGTCCATTTTTTCCTGCGGGATTTCGGTATTCCCGCGGTTGGGAAAATTCAGGATTGCTTCCCGGACGATTTCCCGCGCGCTATGCAGGGCATTCTCCGCTTCAATGTCGTAGTGCCTCGCGCCCTCGATCTTCCCCTTTGGAGACGTTGTAATGAGATGGGTGTGGAAACATTTGCTGGCCGACGGCAGCGAAGGCATGATGCACTGCACATCCACGACCATGGCATCCACGGCCCCCGTCGCGACGGCAAGTTCCTGCTGGAGTATATTGCCCGCGATGGGAAGCCCGTGCCGCAGCAGAACCTCGTTGGCCGTGCAGCAGATTCCGGCGAGATTGATCCCCGAAGCGCCCTGCGATTCGGCAAGCTTGAGCATGTCGGGATCCCGGGCCGCCAGTACCAGCATTTCCGACAACACCGGTTCATGCCCGTGGACTACGACATTCACATCCGTTTCCGACAGCACGCCCAGGTTCACCTGCCCCCGAACGGGAGACGGTGTCCCGAACAAAACATCCTGGAGTTCGGTCGCGATCATCGACCCGCCCCAGCCGTCCGCCAGCGCCGTTCTCGAAGCGTGAAGCATTAGATTTTTATGCTCCTGGTCCACGCCCATGGTAGTCCGGTGCATCATCTCCACAATTTCACGGTCTATTCCACGCGGGACGATATTGAGCCCCCGCCACAGAGCCTGGCGCGCCTCCGGCGCCTGCTTGATAAAAGAGAGCTCTCCTTCCTGCCGGCCGAATTCGGAGAGCGCTTTTTCGGCAACGGCAGCGGCTATTTCCTCTTTCGTCTTATTCCCGGGGTCTATGCCAAGGATGCCCGCCACCTTGGCCAGCTTGTTCCCGTCCTTCACTGCGTACCCCGATTCAGGGTTTTTTGCCGCCAGAAGCAGTGTTCTCGCCACCGACCGTCCATGGTCCGAGTGTGCGGCGGCACCTCCGGCAACCATCCGGCAGAAGTTCCGTGCAACGATCAGTTCCGCGTTCGCCCCGCAAACTCCCAGTTTCGCTCCCTGTCCGAAAGGATCGATACGGCAGGGCCCCATATGGCACATGCGGCAGCAGATGCCCATTTCGCCGAAGCCGCAGCGCGGCTCCTGCTGCTCGGAACGATCCCATACGGTTTCCATTTTCCTGCTTGAATTTATTTCAGTCATAAACGTACCCAAAAGTCATCAAAGACGCTGATAATGAATCCCGCTACGTACTCAGTCCCCTGTAATATTTCTCCAGTACCGGTTTGCCGCCATGCCGGACAACATGACCGAAATTAAAGCGGTCGCCGAGCAGTTGATCCATAAATGGAGCAACATCCATCTTATTCTGAACCAGCGAGAAGAGCACACCGGCGTTGGCTATCCGTCCCACCAATATAAGACCTTTGATCCTGTTGTCCGCGATGACTATTTTCTTATAGACATTCTGTTCGGGCCGGCTGTCTTTCAGGATCGTGTACCGCGACTCGTCTTCCGGCACGGTGACGCCGAATGAAATGATGGGGATGCCCCAGAAATTCAAAGAGTTCATTGCAACCGACCCGGCATACTTTGCCGGGATTCCTGCGGCGTCCCGCCGGGCGATATTTTGCCCGGCGATCCTGCCCTGCTGCACGGCGCAGGTCCATAGAGCGTTGACGGTATATTCTTCGGTCGTGATATCGAAGGTCTCCGCAACATCTCCGGCGGCATAGATATTCTCGTAGTTTGTCTGCATGGAAGCGTTGGTTTCTATGCCCCGCCGGGTCTTGATATCCGTATTCCGAATCAATCCGGTGTTGGCCCGGACGCTTTTCGCCACGATCAGGATTTCACAATCCAGCATCAGACCGTTATCCGTCACAACGCCGACGACATTCCCGTCCTTGTGCAGGACTTCGGAAACATCAGAGCCGGTCATCACTTCGATATCGTTGTCCCTGACCCTGGTTCCCACAATCCGGGCCGCCTCGTAATCGATCATCCGGGAAAGGATACGGTTCGACCCAATGACGACAAACACCTTGAGTCCCGCCCGACAAAGGGCGTCCGCCGCCCGCATGCCGACGAGACCTCCGCCGAGAACAACCGCCTTTTTCGCCCCGGACAGCTTCTGTTTAATGGCTTCGGCATCCGCTACTGTTCGCAGGACGAACACACCCCTGAGCGTTTCTGGTATATTGTCCGGTATCTTCGCAGAACTCCCCGTGGCAATCAGCAGCCTGTCAAAGGAATGGGCGCTTCCGTCCGAACACGTAACCTTCTGCCCTGCGGGGTCCACTTCCTCGACGCATCTGCCCGGATGCAACTGCACGTCCATCTTCTTGTGAAAATCGGCGCTGCGATAGGCAAGACCGTTCTTGTCTATCTTATCCGCCAAGTAGTAGCTGAGAAGGCACCTGGAATAGAGGGGATGTCTTTCCTCGCTGATCTGGACTATAGAACTATCCTTATCCTCGGCCCGGATGGTCTCGATCGCGGCCGTGCTGGCTGCGCTGTTGCCGATAATCACAATCTTCATAAATGTCATTCCACCGGAATAGGAGCGTCTTCCGCTTCGCAGTAAAGTATTGCTCGGGTCGGGCATGCTTCCACGCATGCCGGTTCGTCCCGGTCCGCGCAATGATCGCATTTCACGGCTCGACGGCAATCCTCGTATCTGACGATGACGCCGAAGGGACAGACCATAATGCAGGACCAGCAGGCTACACACTTGTCCGGATTGTTTACAATAGCCCCCGTTTCGGGGTCCCGTGAAATGCCGCCCGTTATGCAGGCCTGGGCGCAGAGGGGATCCTCGCAGTGCCGGCATTGCAGGGCGATCGATCGAATTCCTTGAGGCGTGTTCCGGTCGCCGATGCTTTCCACGCGGATTCGGTGTTTGGGCAACGGACGTATTTTAACCGCATCCTCGACTCTTTCGACTCCGGAGTGCGCGACCGCACAGGCGATCTCGCAGGACCTGCAGGCCAGGCATTTCTCAACGATGCAATATATGCGTTTCAAAGCTGTTTCCCGATATAAATTAACCCTATTGCCGCCATATTTCTTCTAAAGCACCCAAAATACATGATTACTTCCGGATCAACCGGCTGACATCCGACAGCTTCTGGAATATTTCTTCGGCAAGCGCCACTGTCAGAGATCCCGTGCCGCAGCTGGGTGTCAGCAGGCACTGCTGCACAATAAGATTCTCGTCAATCCCTTTGGAGACCAGGTTTTTTACAAATGCATCCAGCTTCTGCACCAGAGAATCCGGCGTCTGCTCTCGTATCATTTCCGATGTAGGCACCATCCCGCAGGCAAGGACGCCTCCATTGCCCAGAAAATCCTTGATCCGATCCGCATAGTATCCGATGGTTTCGCCGTAGCCGAATGCGTCGAAACTCATAATATCCACACCCGCATCGATGAGGATTGTCCATTCCGTGTTGCCGCAACAGTGCGCGCCTGCAAGCGCCCCTTCTTTATGGATAGCCTCGACCACCTCCCCGAGGCAGTCGACGACATCGGATCGCTGAAGACTTACATAGGTGGAAGAACCGAAAGCGGAGAAGATAGGCTCATCAACAAAACAGATCTGACGGCATCCCAGCGGATGAAATTTTTGGAGCAACCACCGGGCCTTCAATGCAATGCCCTTGACCACCACATCGCGGAAGATCTCATTATAATAAATCGACCTCTTGTTTTCATCCGTCTTGCTCAAACCGAATGTCAACGGACCCGTCACATGGCATTTTAGAAATTGAACGGAGGAAAGGTCCATCGAAGAAAGCTTCTCTTCCATGTGGTAAAGGCCGCGGCTGTACTCCGGGGAAATGCGGAAGTAATCCAGATTTTCCTCCACCACATTCTCGTAAAACTTTTCCAGTTCCCCGGTCGGATCGCCCCCCGTTTCGAAATATATCCTCTCTTTCTCTTCATCCACTACAACGCAGGGCATTCCTTCGCTGTACTGAATTTCCATCTGCTCGCGAAAATCGGCATTGGGCAGCTGCGGCCAGATCGGGATTTCCGGAATATGTTTCAAAATCAATTCGCAGGCCGCCTCCGGCTCCCGATGCGGGAAGCTGCCGATGGCGGTTGCAAGACCTTGTGGGCTGAATCGCATTCTTTACATCCTCGCTGTAAAAGATCTTTTTATAACCTTATATAAAACGTTCCAACGTTTAACGTTAAACGTTCAACGTCGAACGTTTTAACGTTCTCCCGGCCTGTGACTCTTTTCGAAGCAAAAAGCTGGGCCGGGAATCTATCGGCGTCGGGGTCGGAATCGGTATCGGGGTCGAGCTTTTAACACCGATTCCGATACCGACCCTGAAAACTCACCCGGAGTCACAGGATATTCAATCCGGCTTCGCTTAGCCGAATCGAAGATTCGGCCAAGCTTCGCCGGACGCGGTCCGGCGTTGCCGGAGGCCGGGCTGACCTCTGGCTTCTGACTCCTGACTTCTGGCTTCTTACTTCTTTCAGTCAATATCCCTCTTAATACTGTTATAAACAGCCGTAAATTCCTTTTTTATTTCATCAGTCATTGAATCGATCAACGGTTTCTGCGACAGATCCGCGTCCTGTATCCCGTCATGGTAGGAAATCATACCGTGGATCTTTTGACCGGGAAGTTTTTTCCTGATCCATTCCTCCTGTTCCGCATTTTGAATCTTATTGCCGATGATTCCAAAATGCCGGATGCCGAGCTCTTTCCCCATGGCAACGATTCTTTCGGCCGTCTTAATGCTTCTCAATCCGGGTTCCACTACAATGAGCATCCGGTCGATGGATTCCGAGGTGGCCCGGCCCAGATGTTCTATGCCTGCTTCCATATCGACAATGACCGCTTCATCCCGGGTGAGGATGATATCCGACAGAAGGCTCTTCAGCAGCACATTCTCCGGGCAGGCGCACCCCGCGCCTCCCTTTCTGACGCCCCCCATCACCAGCAGTTTTATGCCGCGAAAATCGACACAATATTTTTCCGGGATATCGTCAACGGCGGGATTCATCTTGAAAAGCTGGCCGAATTCCTTCGGATTCGCTCCGGTCCGTTCCTTTATGAGCTCGCGCTGTTCGGAAATCGGCACGATGAAAGAAGCACGATCTGAAGACAGGCCGACGGCTTCAGCCAGATTGGCGTCCGGGTCCGCATCCACCGCCAGCACCTTGTAGCCTTCGCCGGCAAAGAAATGAGCCAGGATAGCGGCTATCGTGGATTTACCCGTTCCGCCTTTTCCCGTAACCGCAATTTTCATGAAACCTCAATTCAACAGCTTCCTGCTATAAGTGGATCCCCTCTTATATATCAAAATGAAAGCGCCTTATGGGATCTTTTTCACGGATGGTATCCTGCCGAGACAAATCCGGAGAACCCGAAATTCAGTATTTTGGATCTTTTATATCAAATTTGTATAATGCATCGACGTCCGTAATCAAGAAACCGTATCGGGACGCGACGCACACAACATGAGGCAAACGATAAAATGGCTGCAGCGGAAAGAAACAGGATCGTTATCGTCGGCGGCGGAGCCGCGGGAATGACCGCGGCCATTGTCGCGGCACGGCAGGGAGCCGCCGTTACGGTAATTGAACGCATGGCCCGGGTCGGGAAAAAACTGCTCGCGACCGGGAACGGACGCTGCAACCTGACAAACACGAACCAGTGCATCGACAGGTATCACGGTGCGAATCCCCGATTCGTACAGGGCGCCTTCGATCAATTCGATGTCAAACAAACCTTATCCTTCTTTGAAGAACTGGGCATCGAACCCGTTTTCGAAGAGGGCGGCCATGTATATCCGGCTTCAGGCCAGGCTTCCAGCGTCCTGGATGTGCTCCGTTATGAAATGGAACAACTGGGCGTGGAAGTTATCTGCGATAAGCGGATCAGCGGGATCGAAAAGGGCAGGAAAGGTTTTCGCTGTGTTTGCTCCGATACCGGGGAGTATCCGGCCGACCGCGTGATTATCGCCGCCGGGGGCAAGTCGGCGCCGAACCTGGGCTCAAACGGCAGCGGATTCAAGCTCGCCGAAAGGCTCGGCCATACCGTTAAAACTCCCTTCCCCGCACTGGTTCAGATCCGGCTGGACGCTCCGTTTCTCAAGCGACTTTCCGGGATACGAATCCAGGGCCGGGCCGAATGCCGGATCGACGACGTCGTCACGGGGAGCGAGAGAGGGGAACTGCTGTTTGCGGATTACGGCATTTCAGGCATACCGATTCTGCAACTCAGCCGCCCGGTATCCGAATATGCGGGAACCGGCAGAAAATTGAGCCTCCATCTCGATCTTTTTCCCGATTCGACTCAAAAAGAGGCAGCGGAGCGAATCGCCCGGCGGGTCGCACACAATCCGCGAAAAACGCTTGAAATGAGTTTTGTCGGCTTGATGCACAAACGCCTGATAGGGGTGATTCTGCAGCAAGCCGGATTCGAGGATAGTCGATCGGCTTGCGGCAATCTGTCCCGACAGGAGATTCATCGCCTGGCCATGCGAATGAAAGACTGGCCCCTGCGATGCACGGGTGTGCAATCCTGGATGTTTTCCCAGGTAACGGCCGGCGGCGTGGATGTCGACGAGGTGGATCCCCGTACGATGGAATCGAAAATCGTTCCGGGTGCCTATTTTGCCGGAGAGGTTCTGGACATCGACGGGGATTGCGGCGGCTACAATCTTCAATGGGCCTGGTCGTCCGGATGGGTAGCCGGAATGAATGCAGCGGGGTAAATTTCATTGCCTGCGGATCGTGACCTGCAATTGCAACCCTATATTTGAAAGGGCCCAAGCCCATGTTACGGCTGTCGGACATACGGCTGCATATCGATCACTCGGAAGACGATCTGAAGACGGCAATCCTCGAAGCGCTCGGCATCGGCAGGGAGGATCTGCTCAACCATCGAATTTGCAAAAAGTCGGCGGATGCCCGAAAGCGGAACGCGATCTTTTTTAACTACTCCGTTATTGTTGAAGTTGCGGATGAGGAATCGATTCTGAAGAAATTCGTCGAGTCCCGGAAGATCGGCCGTGCTCCGGATGAAACGTATCGATTCGCCGGCAGGGCGCCCGATCCCCTGCCCTTCCGCCCGGTTGTCGTGGGGGCCGGGCCGTGCGGCCTTTTTGCGGCACTGACACTGGCCCGGACGGGCTTTCGCCCGATCCTCCTGGAGAGGGGAAAGAGCATGAAGGAAAGAGCGCGCGATGTGGCTCTTTTCTGGAGAACGGGGATCCTGAATCCCCAGTCCAACGCCCTGTTCGGCGAAGGCGGAGCCGGCACTTTCTCCGACGGAAAACTCGTCACGCAGATCAAGGACCGGGAAAACCGTTGCAGAAAGGTCCTGGAAGATCTCGTCGCGGCGGGCGCCCCTGAAGAAATACTCTATCTCAATAAGCCTCATGTCGGCACGGATCGCCTCGTCAAAGTGATCGCCAACCTGCGGCAGGCGATATTGTCTTCAGGGGGGGAGGTGCGCTTCGAAAACCGGGTTGCGGACATTCTTGTTGAGGAGGGCGGAATCCGGGGTGTCGTACTCGACACCGGAGAGAAAATCCTGTCCCGTTGCGTCATTGCCGCCATCGGCCACAGCGCGCGGGACACTTTCGAAATGCTCTCGGATAAGGGAGTCGTCCTGGAACCGAAATCCTTTTCCATAGGCCTCCGCATCGAACATCCGCAGAAGATGATCGATGCGGCGCAATACGGCAGGTTCGAGGGCCATCCCAAACTCGGCGCGGCGGATTATAAACTGACGCATCACTGTTCGAACGGCCGTTCTGCCTATACATTCTGCATGTGCCCCGGTGGATCGGTAATCGCCGCCACGTCGGAAACCGGCTGCGTCGTAACCAACGGGATGAGCCCCGGCCTCCGGAACAGACCGAACGCCAACAGCGCTCTTCTGGTCGGCGTCGTCCCTTCCGATTTTCCCGACAGCGGTCCGCTCGCCGGCGTCGCCTTCCAGCGCAGATGGGAACAGAAAGCCTTTGAACTTGGGGGTGGAAACTACAATGCCCCCGCGCAGCTGGTTGCCGATTTCCTGGCATCCCGCGGATCGAAATCCTTCGGGGAAATCAAACCATCCTATAAGCCGGGCGTGACTCTCTGCGATCTGGCCGTCTGCCTGCCTCCATACGTCACCGAAGCGCTCCGCGAAGCGATCCCCATATTCGGCCGGAAGATAAAAGGATTTTCCCGACCCGATGCCGTCCTTACCGGCGTGGAAACACGCAGTTCTTCACCCGTGCGCATTACCCGGGGCCAAAATATGGAGAGTCTTTCCGTAGCCGGCCTCATTCCGGCCGGGGAAGGAGCGGGCTACGCCGGAGGCATTATTTCCTCGGCTGTCGACGGGATTAAAGCGGCCGAGGCCGTTACGCGTAAGTATTGCAAAAACTGATGCCGGTTATTTCTGATATACCGGGATAGTAAAAACTGGAGGCCGGTAAGACATCGCCTGCGTCGTGCTGCCTTGCATCTGCCCATGCGGCGCTCGGAACGCGGTCCATTGTACTTTTACCACGGACTGTTAAGATTTTATTTTTATCTATTTACCGGCCTCCTTTCCCCAAAGTTCTTCCAGGCGTTTATCGCGACCGCAGTTCCAGCGATAAAACCGGTAGCGTATGGAATTCTTTTTATAGTAATCCTGGTGATATTCTTCAGCAGGCCAGAACGCGCCGGCTTCCATGATCTCCGTAGCAATGGCTTGCTTGAAACGTCCGGACGCTTCAAGCGCCGCCCTGGAGGATTCGGCCATGCGGCGCTGCTCATCGTCGTGGCTGAAGATGGCGGAACGGTACTGTTCGCCGGCGTCGCAGAACTGGCCGTGGCGCGCCATGGGATCGATATTATGCCAAAAGACTTCCAGCAACCGGCTGTAGCTTATCCTGGCGGGATCGTATACCACTCGAATAGACTCTATATGCCCGGTACCTCCGGAGGAGACCTCCTCATATGTAGGGTTTTCCTTGTGCCCCCCGGCGTAACCCGAGGTTACCGACACAACTCCGTCCAGCTTTTCGAACGGGGCTTCCATGCACCAGAAACACCCGCCCGCAAAAGTGGCCGTTTTCTGTTCGGCTGAAGCAGACACGGAAAATGGCCAGAGAAGAAATGCGGCCGCCGCCCCGATTATTAATGTTTTCATTTTCAATTCCTCAATTCAGGCAACGGCTCCCCTTCAGGAACAAATAGCAGTGCGAGCCCGTTGTTACAGAAGCGCTTTCCGGTGGGCGGAGGCCCGTCCTTGAAGACATGCCCCTGGTGGCCGCCGCAACGGCTGCAATGATACTCGGTGCGGGGATAGATCAGCTTGAAGTCCAGACTTGTTTCGAGACTGCCGGGAATGTGATCGTAGAAGCTCGGCCACCCGGTTCCGCTGTCGTACTTCGTTTCGGATTTAAACAGCGGCTGATAGCAGGCGGCGCAAAGAAACGTACCCGTACGTTTCTCATTATCAAGCGGGCTGGATCCGGCGGGCTCGGTCCCTTCCTTAAAAAGAATCCGGAAGCGATCCGAAGGTAAAATCTGTTTCCACTGCTCCTCGGATTTATTCAACCGTTTCAAATCCGTCATTTTGGACTCTCCTTCCGAAGTATTTCCCGATCCCGTCCATATGAATCCGATAGTTGCCCCGGCAAACACCAGTAAGCCGAAGAGTTTCAGTAAATTTTGTTTTCTCATAGACTCTTCCCGTTCTCTTCCGGAATATTTTTGATCCCGAAACCTCATACTAATTACTTAATACTCAATCTGCCGTTAGTCACAGTATGGTTACAAAATAATCCCTGAATATCGGGGCACAGGTCCCAGGTCCAAAACTCGCTGTGGAGTCATTACTGAGTTCTGCATTTTCTAGTGACCTTGCTGGGAAAAGCCCCGGAGCGGCACTTATTCCGTACTTTAAAGTCACTATAATTTATGGTGGGTTCTTTGGTTTATTTATCGCTTAAAGCGGCGACTCCCGGGAGTTCCAACCCGGCGAGAAATTCCAGCGAGGCCCCGCCTCCGGTCGAAACATGGGTCACCCGTTCCGCCACTCCGGCCTTCGCAACAGCGGCGGCCGAATCGCCTCCGCCGATAACCGACACCGCGCCGGAATCCGCTACGGCGTTCGCCACGGCCATCGTCCCCGCGGCAAAAGCATCCCTCTCAAAAACACCCATCGGCCCGTTCCAGACAACGGTCCGGGCGCTGCGGATAATCTCCGAGTAGCGGGAACAGGTTTGCGGCCCGATATCCAGGCCCATCTCCCCTTCGGGAATTTCCCCGGAGGGAACGATGTGTGCCGCATTCTCGTCCTCCGGGCCCGTGGAAGCAACCGCATCGCTTGGAAGCAGAATTTTTGATTCTCCGGATTCGGTTTCGCCCGCGGACAGGAGGTCGCGGGCGAGATCCAGCCGGTCCTGTTCGCAAAGGGATTTCCCGATGGGTTTTCCCAGGCTTTTGAGAAAAGTAAACATCATGGCGCCGCCTATGAGGAGGCGGTCGACTTTCCCGAGCAGGTTTTCGATGACCTTGATTTTATCGGATACCTTTGCGCCGCCCAGGATTGCAATAAAGGGGCGTTCCGGGTTTTCAAGCGCATCCCCGAGGTAATGCAGCTCCTTCTCCATCAGGAATCCCGCCGCCGCCTTCTCCACAAAATGTGCCATACCCTCCGTGGACGCATGCGCGCGATGGGCGCTGCCGAATGCGTCGTTCACATAAACGTCGGCCAGGGCCGCCAATTTTTTCGCAAAGGCAGGGTCGTTGGCTTCCTCTTCCGGGTGGAAACGGAGATTTTCGAGCAGGACCGTATCTCCGGGTTTCGCTGTTCTTACGGTCCGTTCCACTTCTTCCCCGATACAATCACGGGTGAATTTCACTTCCCTGCCCAATAGTTTTGAAAGGTGCGCCGCCGCCGGAGCAAGACTGAATTCGGGTTTGGGGCTGCCTTTCGGCCGCCCAAGGTGGGAGGCCAAAACCAATACGGCCCCCCGATCGATGCCGTATTGAATCGTCGGAAGCGCCGCCCGGATACGGAGATCGTCCGTAACGATACCGTCTTTGACGGGCACATTAAAATCCACCCGCACAAACACCCGTTTCCCCTCGAGATCCAGGTCCTGAATTGTCAATTTAGCCATGGCCACCTCCCCCTTCCATAAAATCGGGGCGAATGAACGTAGGGGCGAACCTTGTGTTCGCCCTCGCCTCCAATACCACTCAATAGCTATTTACCGATAAACTTGACCAGATCCTGCAGCCGGCAGGAATAGCCCCACTCGTTGTCGTACCAGGAAAGAGTCTTAACCAGGTTCCCGTTCACCTTGGTCTCCAGGGCATCCACGGTGCCCGATTCGGGTGCCTGCATATAGTCCGATGAAACCAGCGGCTCTTCGGAGTAGCCCAGAATGCCCCGCAGTGCTCCTTCGGAGGCTTTTTTAAACGCCGCGTTGACTTCCTCTTTTGTGGCCGTCTTGCGAACCGTTACAACCAGATCGACAAGCGACACATTGGGAGTGGGAACGCGGATGGCAATGCCGTCCAGCTTTCCGTCAAGCTGCGGCAGAACCAGGCCGATCGCCTTGGCCGCGCCGGTCGAACTGGGAAGCGTGTTGACCGCCGCCGCGCGCGCGCGCCGCAAGTCCTTATGCTGGAGGTCCAGCAGGTTCTGATCGTTGGTATAGCTGTGAATCGTCGTCATGAAGCCCAATTCGATGCCGAAGGTTTCATCCAGAACTTTCGCAACGGGCGCCAGGCAATTGGTGGTGCAGGACGCATTGGAAATAATGTGGTGCCTGTCGGGATCGTAGGTATCCGTATTGACGCCCATGCAGAAGGTGCCGTCCACATTCTTGCCGGGTGCGGAGATAATGACCTTCTTCACGCTGCCCTTCAGGTGAGCCTTTGCCTTTTCAGCGTCTCTGAACAAACCCGTGGACTCCACAACAATCTGCGCATCGAGCGAATTCCAGTCAAGATCGTCGGGGTTCCGCTCGCTGAAAACCTTTATACGGTTGTTATTCACAAGAAGATCGCCGTCGCTCAATTCCACGGTTCCTCCCAGACGCCCCAGAACGGAATCGTACTTCAGCAGATGAGCGAGAACTTCAGGACTGGTAATATCGTTGATACCGACAACCTCAATTTCGGGGTCATTGATGCAGCATCGTACAAAATTACGACCGATGCGGCCGAAACCGTTTACGGCAACTTTGATTGACATGGAATATCCTCCCAAAATAATTCTTAAATAGTCCCTGAATCGGATTTTCAAAAAACGTTCTGAAAATCAGTGTATTTGAAACTACAATTATACGCTTTGAAAAAACAGATTGAACCTTCGATTTATAAATATTAATCGTGCATACTGTGAGTCTTCGGCAAAGTCAGGGGCGGGAAAGGACGGCGCGTCCGGAATGTTTCAAGAATTCAAATCAAATCCGACACCGGCAATTCCATTAGAACGGGCGTACGCAATCGCTCGCCGGTTCGATCTTCCCGAACCGATCGAAATCTCCGATTTTCCCGGGAAAGGCAACGTCCATTATTCAACCTATCTTGTAGCGGCCGGACATTCGGAAAATCGCCGCGAGTACCTGCTTCAGAAGCTGAATACGGACGTATTCGCCGATCCTGAGGCTGTAATGGATACGTTGATTGCATGCCTGCGGGTTCAAGGAAAAGCGATATCGGAGGGAGCCCTGCCGAAAAACGAGGAGTGGGAACCGATCCGGCTGGCTCCGACAAAAGAAGGGGCTCCATACCTGAAGACGGAAGATTCCGACGGTCCGCAGTACTGGCGGCTAATGGCCAGGATCCGCCGGGCGCGGTCGTACAAAAGCCTGACCGGGATTGCCGACCCCGGCAAACGGCTGAAGATCGCGGAAGAAGCCGGACGGGGACTCGCACTGTTCGGGATCCTGACAGCCGGGATGAACCCGGCGGATATTCGTCTCCCGCTTCCGGGATATCGGAATACCGCCCTGTACTTCGACCAGCTGGATTCCATACTCGAAGGCAACCGGACTTTTCAACAGGCATCCTCCCGCATGCCTTCCGATCCGCGCC
>JAFGTD010000017.1 GCA_016934295.1 Acidobacteriota bacterium | reverse complement strand
GTCAAGTATAGGAACCGAAACTATTGTATCCGCAAAGACAGGAACTGTCAGAAAAAAAATCGCCAATAACAATATGATCTTTTTCATTATATTGACTCCTATTTGGAAGTATCTTTATTCATTAAACAAGCAATAATTATTCCATTGATTGGGTAAATTCATAAACCCTAATTAAATGAACACATTAGAGGGCAGGGGAATAATACCTAGGAGAATCATTAAAAATTGTTTTTGTAAAGAAACTATACAAGCCTTAATGAAACACTATTGCATAATTGTTCTAAGTACTAAAATAATTAGATAAAGATGATTTTTGCCTTACCTCTCGAACTGTAAGATAAACCGACATAAATATTTGCTTCAATTCAAGATCATCTTACGATTGTGAGAAAATGCTAAGCCTGAAAATTCATTAATAAAAATTTTGTAACCCGGAAAAATATTTCTGAAAAATTGGATGCATACGTTCCTACGATAATGGCAGGCGTTTGTGAATATATCTGCCTACGCCTTCCTGGAAAGACCGGTTCTTTTCAGGGGGGGGTAGGGTGCCTGTCTTTGTCCATGACTTTGTCCATCTGCACTTCAAAATATGCGGAAATACTGCATATCACTAAAATAGCGTAAATTGCGTTATCTCTCTTAGAATCAATTGGATAGAATGATTAATCTAAAGTCTTTTAAGCAGAGGGTCGTTGGTTCGAATCCAACACGGCTCACCATGCTTCAGCGGGATTCAGCTAGGTTTTCCGATGTTTTCAAAACCGGGGCGGGTTTTTCAATAGAGCAGCCAGGATAATCCGGCATAATTCGGGTCAGTTTTTCCAGGAAGTGATTAAACCGGTCGGGTTGCGAGAATTCAAGTTCCGAATACACGGCCGACAGGTCCGGATCTTCTGAATAGCATTGAAGCGCATCGATAAGTGCCTGCACAACATTGCGGTCGTATTCGGTATCAATCCCTTCGCACATCTCTGTCAAGGCTTCTTCCACGGTCATCGCGTTTCGATAGGGACGGGCGGATGTCAAAGCGTCGAATACGTCGGCTACGGCAATAATCCTTGCAAACATGGAGATTTGATCGCCTTTCAAGCCAAACGGGTAACCCCGGCCGTCCATGCGTTCATGATGCTGCAGGGTGGCCCGGACAATAGAATCGGGCAGATCGATCGGTTCCAGAATTTTATTGGTCAGCAGGGGATGTTTTTTAATCTCCGCGAATTCCTCGTCCGACAACCTCCCTTCCTTCCCAAGAATGGATTCAGGGACTCCGATTTTGCCAAGGTCATGCATGTAGGCGGCGATTTCCAGGTCCGACAACTGACGGGAATCTAAATGGAACTGCCTGGCGACAGCCAGGGAGAATCGAGCAACCCTGTAAGAGTGGCCGTGTGTATAGGCATCCTTGGCATCAATGGCTGCGGCAAGGGCTTTGACGGTGTTGAGGTACAGTATCTGGAGGCTGCTGTACAGGGACAGGCTTTCCATTGTCGGGCAGACGATATTTTTGATTATGCTTACAAATTTTTTATCGTAGGCGGAGAAGTTGCGTTTCCCTGCCTTTCTCAGGAGTACAAGCCTTCCCGAGAGCTTATCTTTCTCATTAATCGAGACTACAATCGCGGACTTTCCATCCTGCAGATTAACAACCGCCGTTTTATTTTCCGGGAGGGCCTGAATGGAAGAGTCCTGCTCAGCCCTTTCTACATCCCGGGGGGATAATTTATGGAGGATCAACCGCCGGGTTTTTTTGTCGCCCGTCATGCGCGCAAAGGCGGAATCCGCCGAGATTTCCTGCGCGATTTCCTCCAGGACCAATGAGCAGTATTTTTCTATTTCATGAATCCCCGAGAGTTTTGCGGCCAGGCCGAACAGAAAATGGAGCTGATCGGATAAATGCAGCATTTCATCCATGGTTTGCTGCATGATCAGGTCTTTTTCCACCAGGGTTTCTACTGCTTCGATGCCGATTTGTATATGAGGATCCGCGGATTGGAGCGCTTCGATGGATTCGGCCGAGCAACGGATGCCGCCGATATTCTTATGGAAAGATACGGGAAATACTTTCTTTTCCGGATATTCGAATGTGTCCTGCCCGTCCAGAGGATCGATATTTCCGTTTTTGTCGACAACCAGCGCACGGATGCTGTGGCAGGATTCCAGGTAGGAAAAAAAACGGGATAAAAAGGAGTTGTCGGAAAGATGGCGTAAGATTGTAGGCATTTGAATTCCCTACAGCGGGTCTCCCAACGCTTTCTGTACCTCGGTTCGAATGACTTGCCTGCTGATCGGCTTATTCAGAAATCCCTGACATCCGGCTTCCCGGGCGCGCCGGATATCTTCTTCGCTGCTGAGAGAGGTGAACATCAGAATGGGGATATGATTCGTTTCCGGTTGTGTTTTGATGCGCGTTGTTGCTTCGATCCCGTCCATTTCGGGCATCTCGACATCCATAATTATCAGTCCTGGATTGTATTGTTTGGCCAGGTTGCAGCCTTCACGGCCGTTTTTGGCGACCAACACTTTGTATCCGGATTCTCGAAGGATCTGCCCGACTATGTGGCAGATCATTGCAGAATCGTCCACCAGTAATATCGTATTATTCATGTCACTATTCCCGGGACTATTCGTGTCTATAACCATCGGCATGAGGAGGAAAAGCCTTTAGATGCAAATATTTTTCAGTGTCGGCGATCTATTAAAATGTTAGAAATTAAGGATTAGGGGGTTTAAGGAAACGGACCCCAAAAGGTGATTTTTCACTCATCCGATAAAATTAGCGGTCGGATTCTTGAAATATCTGAACAAAAGTGTAAAAATGTGAAGCCTTTTGAGATCGTCCCCATCGTCTAGACGGCCTAGGACACCGCGCTTTCAATGCGGCAACACGGGTTCGAATCCCGTTGGGGACGCCAGCCAACGCCGGTTCGTGAACTCCTGCGTAAACCTGCCTCCCGCCGAAATAAGTTCCCGTCCGGGAACTCCTATGAAAAAGTGATAATGCTTTTATAAGAAGATTGGACGGATCCAATACCGACATAGGTTACATGGGCCCATGTTTATTTATCATGGGCCGCTCCTAATTTGGAAAATCCGGGCGGAAATTCAAGATTCGGCCACCTGCAGCAAGCCGGCAGAAGATGGCGCAGCTGAAATAGCAGGAAGGTTCATGAACAAAGTTCGTTCTTTCTATCCTGTACCGCCTCATCTTATTATAATGACGTCCATTCAAGTGATTGTATTGCCGCGTGTGTTTCCGGTCGAAGACTGCTCTCGGATTCGTAGTTCGTCTTAAACTGGAGGTCCAGGACATGCTGAAACGTATACTCAAAATCACCGCACTGGTATTGGTACTACTTCTGATCCTTGCCGGAGCCGGAATCTACTATGTCGGCGTGCATCACCGGGAGATCTGGTTTAACTGGGTCTACAGAAATCCCGGTGGTTTCAACAAGGAGCCGAATTCGCTGCTTGTCCAGACCGTATCGAACGTTTCGCCGGGCAAAGCCCTGGATATTGCCATGGGCGAAGGCCGGAACGCGGTCTGGCTGGCAACGAAAGGGTGGGACGTGACGGGATTCGATGTTTCGAATGAAGGTTTGCGCCAGGCTGAAGAAAAGGCCGCAAAGGCCGGTGTCGCGATACACGCCATTAATGCGAAATCGGAGGATTTTGATTACGGCAGCGAGTGGTGGGACCTTATCGTCCTGTCGTATGCATTCACGCCGATCCCGGACACTGATTACGTTGAACGGCTGCGGAATTCCTTAAAACCGGGAGGACTGCTGGTTTATGAACACTACCAGCAGATGGCCATTGACATTGTACCCGGCGCGATGCATGCCGGCGAGGCCCCCAAAATATTCAGTAATTTTAAAATTTTAAAGTTTGAGGAACCGGTCACAGGCGGAGACTGGGCGAACAGGATAACATTTCCATTGGTCCGGTTGGTGGCGACCCGCTGAAAAAATGGGCAATTATAAGGAGTGTTCGGCCACAAAAGGAAGATTTCGGCATTATGAGACAGCGCCGGGAATCGGGGTAGAGTCTTGTTGATCACATCGATGGCTATAATGAAGCCTAAGGCCAATTCCGGCAGGACGTGCTCGCGGGCAGGGTCCGGCAGGTCTTCGATTCTCCAGTTCCTGTTTTCTCGCAGGTATCAAGCTGCTTGAATCATCCAGTTGCGAAAATCATCCACTATGGGACGTCAGCCGATTTCGGTCCATTCCGGAGACATAGGTAATACTTACAGAGCAGACGGGTTTCCACCCATAGATCCGACCTCATTTCCTTGTTTGTCAATTCCTGCGTGTAGCTGTATAGGGTGCAACAGCTGCCATTTTTCATACAATTGTGCTTTCTTTCCTGCATTGGGTCCCCTATAATCGACGTCGTCTACTAAGGTCCTATTTTTATGCCACCAATGTTGAAGTGCCCGAAGTGCTCGGCGGAAAACCTGCCGGAAAGCCGGTTCTGCTCTTCGTGCGCCCACCCGCTCGTCAGCCCTTCGCAAAAACCGACTGCAACAGTTACTGCTGTGGAGGCTTTTAAGGCGCCGGAAGATCCCCCCCGTGTCGCCAGGATAATCTCTTCGGATTCCGTTCCCGCGGGAGGTTTCACGCCGGGGACGATCCTGGCCGACCGCTACCGTATCATCGGCCTGCTCGGGCGCGGAGGCATGGGCGAGGTCTATCGGGCGGACGACCTGAAGCTGGGCCAGCCTGTAGCCCTG
>JAFGTD010000016.1 GCA_016934295.1 Acidobacteriota bacterium | reverse complement strand
TTTCGGATTTCCATAGATGCGTCATTTCCATCAGGATGGTATTTTCAGTTACACTTTTGTACCCACAGATTTACCGGAAGACCCAATCTTTTTTATTGCGTTGGCGAAGAAGGGAAGCGATCTCACGATAGTATCGAGGGAAACGGTCAGGGACAGCCGGATGTAACCACTGCGACCGAATCCCTTTCCGGGTACAGCCAACACGCCCTCTTTCTGTAGAATTCTTGTGAATTCCATATCGTCCGGGATCGGCGTTTTCAGAAACAGATAGAAGGCTCCCTGGGGTTTGCGTACTTCATATCCCGATTCGGCAAGTCCCTTGCACAACAGACCCCGCTTTTCACTGTATATTTTGAGGTCCGGCAGGGCATCCGTAGCCTCCGCCGCAGCCAATTGCCATATTGCGGGGGCATTGATGAATCCGAGTATGCGGTTCGTAAAGGTGCATGCCTGGCATAAAGCGTTCGCCTCGGGCAGCCTGGGAGAAATGGCGAGATAGCCGATGCGCTCTCCAGGAATCGACCAGGTTTTGGACCATGAGGTTGCAATGATACAGTTCGATATGATGGAGGATGTTTCCGGGCATGCTGCGCCGTCGTAAACATACGATTTGTAGGGTTCATCGCTGATCACTATGATCGCATGATCCGCACGCTGCAGAACCTGCTCCAGCTCCCGCAGAACTTCCTCTGAATAGATGACTCCTGACGGATTGTTGGGTGAATTCAGAATAATAGCGCGTGTTCGGGGCGTAATCTTCGATTCGATTGCCGCGACATCCAGGTCAAACTCTTCCGTCGTCTCAACCGGCACCATTACACCGGAGAAATTGGCAATATAGAACTGGTAGTCCGGGAAGAAAGGCATAGGAACGATGACTTCGTCTCCCGGATTGAGCATGGCCTTGAATACCGTGTTCATTGCTCCTGCACAGCCGACGGTCATCAGGATATGGTCTTCGGTAAATGGTATGCCTGTATCCCGCTTCAGGGATTCCGCCAGCTTTCGTCTCACCTGGGGGAAGCCGGCATTCGGCATATAGCTGTGAGTGCCCGGAGCGTTCTTTTCCACCAGCTTTCGAAGTGCGGTCTGAATCTTTTCCGGAGGATCTTCGGTAGGATTCCCGAGTGTAAAATCGAAGATATTTTCCGCCCCGCGTTCTTGTTTCAAGCGGATACCTTCTTCAAACATCCTTCGGATCCAGGAGGCGCTTTCAATCTGCCGTTTTACGGTTTCTGAGACGATCATTGGATACTCCTTCAATCATGAAAATACGAATTCTATCGTTTACACTTGTCGCAAGGCAACCCGTAAATACCGGGGCAAAGTACTTATTGGGCGCTACAAAATAAGTGCTATGTTCCCGTGTTTACGTCATGGACGGCCGTTTCAGTTCAGACGGAAGAAAGTGTCGAGTTCCCGCACTCCTTTACCTACAGCCTCGGCGCTTTTTTGCAGCAGCAGCATCTCCGATTCGTCCAGTTCAAGCTCGAGAATTCGCTCTATACCGTTTTTCCCGAGAAGTACCGGAACGCCTATAAAGAGGTTTTCAATGCCATACTCCCCACGAAGAAAAGCGGCGCACGGCGCCAGCGCCTTGCGGTCGGTGACGATGGCCTCCACCATTTCGGCGACCGAAGCCGCAGGCGCGAAATAGGCGGATCCTGTTTTAAGATGGGCGACGATTTCCGCACCGCCGTTGCGCGTTCGGTCAACCAGGCGCTCAATGGTTTGCGGATTCAGCAATTGGGGGATCGGGATGCCGGCTACCGTCGTGAACCGGGGCAGAGGCACCATCTGGTCTCCATGGCCTCCCAACACCATTGCATGAACGTCCGACGGAGCGCATCCGAGTTCTTCCGCGACAAAATACCGGAATCGGGTGGAGTCCAGGATGCCGGCCATTCCGATCACCCGACGCACCGCAAATCCGGTCGTTCGGAACGCCACATGGCACATCACATCCAACGGATTCGAAACTACGATGACCGTGGCATTCGGAGCATAGGTTCCAATGTTTTCCGAGGCTGTTTTTACAATGCCGGCATTTACTTTCAGAAGGTCCATACGGTCCATTCCGGGCTTGCGAGGCACTCCGGCCGTGATGACGACGACAGCACTTTCTTCTATTCTGGAATAATCGTCCGTGCCTTCAATCAAAACATCGTATCGGCGCATGGGACCCGCATGGAGAAAGTCCAGAGCCTTGGCGCGCGTCAGGCCTTCGTTAATGTCCACCATGACGATATCGGCAATAATTTTCTCGGCGATGTAGTATGCGGCGGTTGCGCCGACTTGTCCTGCTCCGATAATGCTGACTTTCTTCCTAGGCATGCGGCTCCCCTCCTTTTCCGTAGTCTGATTCGGCTTCCCCGTTGATGGAGGCGCGCAGCTCAGCCACGGCTTTCTGAAATTCCTCTTCTTCCGAAGCGTTCATTTTGACGGGAACTACATGATCCACGCCGCCGGACCCAATACACGCAGGAACGCTGACGGCAATGTCGGACAAGCCGTATTCGCCCTGTAGCCGGAAGGAGACCGGCAGAATCCTTCTCGTGTCCCGTGCGACCGCTTCAACCAGTGCCGCTACGGCGGCGCTTGGCGCATAGAATGCGGTGGATTTTTCAGCCAGATGGAGGATGGTATCCCCTGCCCGGCGAACTTTGTCTATAATCGCGTCCAGTTCCTCTTTCGGCAGCAACTCATCCGCCGGTATTCCGGACACCCTTACAGTGTTACGCAGGATGACCATGCAAGGCCTGTGAGGGCCGACAACCATTCCTGTTACTTCGCGGGAGGAAACGCCCAAAGCGTTGCTTACAAGAAAGCGAAGCCGTGTTGAACTGAGAAGCCCGCCGACGCCAAGAACCCTCCGGCGGTCGAATCCCAGAAGATTCTGAGCCAACAGGGTCATCCGGTCCACCGGTTCTGCAATATTAATAATGACCGCATTGGGTGTAAGACGCTTGATATCTTCGCAGATTTTTCCCATCAATGCGGCATTGTCCCGGTACAGATCGTCGCGGGTTTCGTTCGGATTGCGTACGCGTCCGGCTGCGATGACTACAATCTCGCTGTCCCGGATATCTTCAATCGAACCGGCGCCGCGAATGGTTGTGTCGTAACGGCGGATAGGCCCGGCTTCCGACAGATCCAGGGCCTTGCCTTCAGGAAGACCTTCTCTGACATCCACCAGGGTAACGGATGCACTGCGGTTTTCGGCAATAAAGAAGGCGCTGTTGGCGCCGACGTTTCCGCTGCCGATAATACTGACTTTTTTCATGCTGTCTCCATTTGCGGCGTTTTCAGATGCCTAGTATTGTCTTCGGACCGTATTGCATATTATGGACACCCTTTGTTAATTTCATAAGATACCAGTAATATTTCTTCGGATAAAGCACTGCCGTTTGTCATCCCATTGCACTGAAATTAAATCCGGAATTAAAAGGAAACTCTATTCTATTAATATTGCTAATAATTGTCCGATTGTCGGCCTGTTTATACAGGCCGTAAATATAGTTATCGGGCGGATATAGTCAAAATGCAGTCCTTGTCTTGACCGCTCCTGTGTAATGGGTATAAGTTAGACACGGCAAGGATTCATGTATGATCCCCGCCGCAGCAGTTGTATTCATTTTGAGGGCGAATACCCACATGATGAAATTTTATTCACCATTTTCATTAAATATTTCATGTCCGGCCTGGAATGGATCGATCTATCGATAAGGTCAGTATTGAAGGAATGTCTATATGAAAGCCCCCACAAAGCACGCTAAAATTCTAGCTTGGATTGATGAAATTGCCGGGTTGACGGAGCCTGATTCCATTTTCTGGTGCAACGGCGGCAGGGCCGAGTACGACGCCGTGATGAAAGTTGCTGTGGACGCGTCCTTGGCTACATCGCTTGCGAAGCGCCCGCATTCTTACCTGTTCCGATCCGATGTCTCCGATGTGGCACGTGTCGAAAATCGCACATACATTGCCTCAAAATCTGAAGAGGATGCCGGACCGACCAATAACTGGATCAATCCTCTGAAATTGAAGTCGACGATGACCAAGCTTTATAAAGGATGCATGCACGGTCGTGTGATGTATGTAATTCCTTTTTCCATGGGACCTCTCGGTTCTCATATCTCCAAGATCGGGATACAGATCACCGATTCTCCTTATGTCGTGACCAATATGCATGTCATGACGCGGGTCAGCAACAAGGTTTTCGATATCCTGGGAGAATCCGGAGAATTTATTCCCTGCCTGCATTCCGTCGGAAAACCTCTCGGCCCCGGCGAGGATGACGGCGGCCACTGGCCTTGTGCCCCCCTGGCTCAGAAGTATATTGCGCATTTTCCGGAAGAAGAAACCATATGGTCTTATGGATCCGGCTATGGAGGGAACGCTCTTTTAGGTAAGAAATGCCTGGCGCTCCGCATCGCATCCGTTATAGCAAAAAAAGAGGGATGGCTTGCGGAGCATATGCTGATCCTGAAATGTACAAATCCCGAAGGCAGATCGAAATATATCGCCGCGGCTTTTCCGTCCGCGTGCGGCAAAACGAATCTTGCCATGCTGGTTCCGACGATTCCGGGCTGGAAGGTTGAAACCATCGGGGACGACATCGCCTGGATGAAACCGCACGAGGACGGCAGGCTTTATGCTATTAATCCGGAAGCCGGATTTTTCGGCGTTGTTCCCGGGACTTCCATGGATTCGAATCCGAACGCGATGCGCTCCATCGAAGAAAATACAATTTTCACAAATGTCGCGCTGACGAAAGACGGCGATGTGTGGTGGGAAGGGATTGGATACGATGCTCCCGGCACGCTGATCGACTGGCAGGGCAAACCCTGGAGGCAGGATACCCATGGGAAAAATCAGTCGCCGGCTGCGCATCCCAATTCCCGGTTTACAGCGCCCGTCTCCCAGTGCCCGTCCGCGGCACCCGAATGGGAAGATCCCGCCGGGGTTCCTATCGATGCCATCCTGTTCGGCGGGCGCCGGCCGACGACCATTCCCCTGGTGACCCAGGCCTTCGACTGGAATCACGGGGTGTTCATGGGTTCGATAGCGGGTTCCGAAATAACCGCTGCGGCCCTGGATTTAAAAATCGGTACCGTGCGACGAGATCCGTTTGCGATGCTTCCGTTTTGCGGGTATCACATGGGGGATTACTTTGCCCACTGGATCCGGATGGGAGAGAGGACCCCGGAGGAAGTGCAGCCTAAGTTTTTCTTCGTCAACTGGTTCCGAAAAACAACAGACGGCAGGTATCTCTGGCCGGGATTCGGCGAGAACAGCCGTGTGTTGAAGTGGGTGTTTGAACGCTGCGATGGCGCCGGAAAAGCCGTTGAAACCCCCATAGGGTTTATGCCCGATCTCGATGCAGTCGACAGACCTGCCGGTGTTTCGGAAGAATCCATGAAAGAACTGTTATACATAGATGTCGAAGGGTGGAAGGTCGAACTGGATGATGTCCGAACGGGGCACTATCCTAAATTCGGTTCCAAATTGCCGCAGGAACTCAAGGACCAGCTTGACGCGCTCTACAAGCGTTTGGGATAATAAATATTCAATCGGCCGCACATCCCAAGTATCCCGGCAAAAGATGGATGGGATACGAGGAGTCAGAAGCCGGGAGACGGAATAACGTTGATGGTATTCCTGCTCCTGGCTTTTTGATTCTAGCGGGGATAGAATCCCGCGTAGAATCCCGATGACGGATTAACCTCTTTGATAATAACGGAGAATGCAGAAATGAGCACCTATAATCCCCTCGCTGAGGCTTTAAATAAGGACCTCCAGGACGGCGCCCCGCAAATTTTCGATATGCTGTCGGCGCGCGGCAAATCCATTTACTTTCCCTCTAAGGGAATTCTCGGTCAGACAGCGGAAGCGAAGGGTGCGAAAATTAATGCAACGATAGGGACGGCTTTTGAAGAAGACGGTTCTCCTCTCGCTCTCGAATGCATGGAGGCCATGGTGAATGTGCCTTCGGAATCTTTCCTGTATGCCTCGAGTTATGGAGTTCAGAAATTACGTGAAGAGTGGGGAAGGCTGCTGGCCGTGAAAAATCCGGGGCTGCGGGGGAAGACATACAGCCTGCCGGTTGTAACCGCCGCGCTGACACATGCTTTGTCCGTCGCCGGGTACCTGTTTGTCGATTCAGGGGATACCGTGATTCTGCCCGATCTGTATTGGGATAATTACGAGCTGATATTTAACGAGGCTTGCGGCGCGAAATTTTCTTTGTATAACACATTTATTAACGGTGGCTATGACGTGGCTGCTTTTTCACAGGCTCTTCATGCCGGTGGAGGGGGCAAAAAGATCGTTCTTCTGAATTTCCCGAATAATCCTACAGGCTACACGGTTACGGAAGACGAAGCCAAAGCCCTAGCGGAGGCGATTCGTGGGGCGGCTGAAGATGGAAGTAAGATTGTCGTGCTGCTGGATGACGCATATTTCGGCCTGGTATACGAGGAAGGCATAACCCGGGAATCCCTGTTCTCCCTGCTTGTCGATCTTCATCCCAATGTTCTGGGCGTAAAACTCGACGGTCCTACCAAGGAGGATTATGTCTGGGGCTTCCGTGTAGGATTTATGACTTTCGGTTTCCATGGAGCGGGAGACGGGCAGCTTAAAGCTCTTGAAAACAAGGCTGCAGGAATTGTTCGCGGCAATATTTCCAACGTGCCGAACCTTTCACAATCCATTCTGCTCAAGGGATACACCGATGCAGACTACGCGGCTCAAAAGAAACAGAAATACGGGATTCTTTCCGGTCGGGCGAGGAAAATCCGCACAGTGCTGGAGAAACGTCCCGAATATGCCCGGAGTTTTGAAGTCATGCCGTTCAATTCCGGCTATTTCATGTGCGTCAAACCGATCGGCGTCACGGCTGAGGCCGTACGCAAGGAACTGCTGGCAAATTTCGATACAGGCGTGATCGTACTTACCGGGCTGATTCGACTGGCATTTTCATCGGTCCCGACAGATCGTATTGAAGACCTGTTCGATAACCTGCATAAAGCAATTCAAAATCTGAGGTTGAAAGGATAAGTCCTATGGATGTCAAAGAGCTCGAACAAACACTCGTACTTATTAAACCGGATGCGCTTAAAAATTCCTTAACGGGTTATTTGCTTTCCCAACTGGCTGAATTCCATACCGGATTGCATTTTGCGGGGGCAAAGATCGTCCATGTGCCTAAAATGCTGGCTGAAGAGCACTATGCCGAGCATAAAGGGAAAGGATTTTATCCTTCGCTTCTGGATTATATTATGGGACACCTGCATTATGGGGACGCTCCGTGGAAGCAACGGGTCGTCGCCATTGTCTATCAGGGACCCGATGCCATCAAAAGGATACGGGATTTTGCCGGTCCGACGAATCCTCATGCAGCCAGAGCGGAAAAACCGGGCTGTATCCGTGCGCTCGGGACACTTGTCCCCATAAAAGATGATTCCGGTAATGTTGTCGATGACCGTATGGACAATCTGATTCATGCTTCGGCGAATCATGAAGATGCGGAGAGGGAAATCAAGCTTTGGTTCCTTCCGGGAGAAATTCCGCCGTTCATGCAGGTTTACAGAACCGAAGTGAATAAGGAATTTTATTATTTTAAAGATGGCAAGCTTATCCGGGAATATGAGCCGGACAGTATTTGCTTCCTTGCACCAGGTGTCAGGGCCTGGGCATCCGACCTCGAAGTGCTTCGCCGGATAAGCCAGGGGGGATCTGCGGCCGCTTCTTTGGAATCTGTTGTGGCAAAGTACCTTATTAACGACGTGCGGATAGAGTCTTAAGGCTGTTCGGGCGATATCCTGTGAAGAAACGGCCTCGTGCCGGATTCGGCGGCAGTTCATCATGTTGACGCGGAGCTTTTCAGGCAGGTTCTTGGTGTGTTTGCCGATCCTTCTGACCGTCTTTGTCTATTTAGCTTCCACCACAAACCGGGCCGTTACGGATTACGACGAGGGGTATTACGCCCAGCCCGCTTTGCATATGGTCGAAAGCGGCAACTGGGTCACTCCCTATGTCAATGGCGTCCGGTTCCTGGAAAAGCCGCCCTTGCTGTACTGGGTGACCGCCGTCAGCTTCAAGATTTTTGGAATAAATGAATTTGCCCTCAGATTGCCGACGGCATTAGCGGTGATCGCGCTCGTGTGGATCGTGATGCTGATAGTGCGGCTGCTGGGAGACGAACAGGCTGTGCTGATGGCAGGCCTGGGTACGGCCTTCTCCGCGGGCACGTATCTTTTTACACGGGAAACCCTGCACGATATCTGGCTGGTTCTTTTTGTGGCCCTTTCCGTGTATGCTTTATTGAAGTGGTACCTGGACCCGTTGCGTTCATTGGGCCCCGCACTTCTCTTCTATACGGCAATGGCCGGGGCATTCATGTGCAAGAGCCTGGTCGGAGTGGCTTTCCCCATCGGTATTGCCGTAGTTTTTTCCCTGATGTCCCGTGAATGCCCCGGGTGGAAAACGCTGCATGCACTGCCCGGCGTCGGCTTGTTCCTTCTATTGACAGCACCCTGGCACTGGCTTGCGGCCCTTCAGAACCGGGGCTTTCTCGAATTTTTCTTTATAGGCGAGCAGTTGCTTCGCTTCCTGGGAAAGCGAGAGCCTCCCGTCTTGTGGTCCGTTCCGCTCTGGATGTTCTGGGCTTTGATTCTTGTATGGTTTTTCCCCTGGACGGCATTTCTTCCTGCCGCCTTTTCGGCAAACCGGAAACCCGGGGACAGAAATCAGCGAATACTCGCAAGAATCGCTGTCGCCTGGGCTGTGGTAATTCTCGGTTTCTTTTCTCTCTCGACCCGGTTGGAGCATTACGCATTTCCGGCTCTTCCCGCTCTGGCAATTTTTGTCGCCGGTGCACTGAAGCGGATCGGCGACAGCAGGGCAATGCTGTGGGCATTTCGCGGGCTGGCTATATTTGGAATACTGGCTGTAGTTTTTTTGGCCTCTGCAGGTATTTGGATTGTTGCAGGACACGGACTCGAATACACCGCAGCGGAACCGACGGATAGGATAGCCGAGACCGATTTCAGCATCCTGGCTGAAATGCCTCCGGAGATCCTGAAGGGCCTGTTCAAGCCTGCGGCTGTTACCGTAGTTGCCCTGAGTATCGGATTCGGAATCGCTCTATGGTTCGAGACACATCGACGGCACATGCAGGCTTTGATCGGTGTCGCGGCTGTTATGGTGGTCGTTTGCGGCATGACGCACTGGAGCCTGAATATCTGCGAAGATCTTATTTCCTCGAAAAAATTCGCGAAGGCGATTGCACGGGACGCGCAATCCGAAGACCGGGTCGTTGTCGTCGGGGATTATGAATCGGCCAATTCTTTAAATTTCTACCAGCCGCTGAAGGTCGAAGTAGTAGAGGGCAGGGCCTATGCTCTCATCCCCGGCATGAAATTTCCCGACTCTCCCAAAGTTGTCCTGACTCCCGAAGAATTCCAGTCTGCGTGGCGTTCAGACCGCCGTATTTTTGCCCTTGTGCCTGAATCCCGCATCGATGCGTTAAAACT
Source organism: Acidobacteriota bacterium (assembly GCA_016934295.1). Lineage (GTDB taxonomy): Bacteria > Acidobacteriota > UBA6911 > UBA6911 > UBA6911 > UBA6911. The sequence goes on along the minus strand of JAFGTD010000016.1, from coordinate 2,590 downwards.
GAACGGTTATGAGGTGTTACGGGTCCAGGACCGGGTGTTGGTTCGAAATCATTAACCTGCATTTCTTTTCGGCCTTTGAAACGGCGAGCCTGCGTGCATGACGGAATCCGGTATAAAATCGGGTCGAATCCTGTCTGGCTGCAGGGATCCATTGAAACGATCCGGATTTACCCTGGAATCCTGGCGTTATTGGGATAAAATTATCGCATGCAACACAAAAGCCCCGTCAAGCCGTTGGTCATCATTCCAACATACAACGAGCGCGAAAACGTATCCCGGTTGATTCCGGCAGTCCTTGGTGAGGATTCCGGTCTGCATGTACTGGTTGTGGATGATGAAAGCCCGGATGACACGGCCGGTGCCGTATTGGAATCAAGGAAGAAATATGCCGGGCGCGTATTTCTGATCTCGCGTTCAGGCAAGCTGGGCCTGGGCAGGGCTTATGTGGATGGGTTTCATTGGGGTCTTGCCAACGGGTACGACTTCCTGATCGAGATGGATGGGGATTGGAGCCATAATCCCAGATATCTGCCTAAGATGCTTCAGTTGGCTAAAAAGACCGATTTTGTTGTAGGATCCCGCTATATTCCCAATGGCGGGACGCTCAACTGGGGGGCTGGAAGACGAATCCTGTCGAAATTCGGGAGCCTTTATTCCCGGTTGATTCTGGGAGTGCGTATTGCCGATTTTACGGGAGGATTCAACGGATGGTCGGAGGAAGTCCTGCGGAAAATCGATCTGAATACTCTGCGAAGCAACGGATACAGCTTCCAGATTGAACTGAAATACCGAGCCAATAAACTTGGATTCGAACATGCCGAATTCCCCATCATTTTCGACGAGCGGCGGGCCGGCAAAAGCAAGATGTCGGGTTCCATTGCCCTGGAAGCCTTATGGCGCGTGTGGGGCCTCCGATTTTTCAGGAACAAAGTCTTGCGAGACAAAAATTCGCCGTCCAGATCCGTTGAAACGCGGACGGAGCCGTCGGATGTTCGACCTGCGGGTTAATTAGTAAGAGACCATTCCTGAACGGTGGATATCAGCGCCCGGATATTTTCCGTAGGAACTTCGGGGGGCATGCCTCCGCCGCACGACACGATCAGGCGCGAATGGTCGTCCAGGGCGTCGAGCATCTCTTTAGCCGCACGATGCACCTCTTCCACGGTTCCCGCGGCGAGGATGTCGCGTGGGGGGATATTACCCAGAAGGGTAATCCCGTTGCCGGTCCATTCTTTCATATCCATAAGCGTGTGCTGGGTGCCGAAATTAAGAAGATTGATGCCGATTTCGGGCAAAAGCGGAGCGCTGGCTTTACAGGGGGCGTCGTTATGGAAAAACTTAACGGTGACGTCCGCGCTGAAAGCCTGTTTTAAATAGGGCAGTCCAAAAACCTCGAAATCCCGCCGGCTTATAAATCCGACGATATCATCCAGGATCAAAATCCCGTCGATCGAAGGAAAACGTTCGCGCTGGACCTCGATCCACTCTTCCAGAAAATCGGCAATGACGCTTAAAAGGTGATGCATCGGATCCGGATCGGTTTTAATCGCGGTTAGAAATTCGGTTGTGCCCATCAGGAAGGAAGCGATATTGAGCGGTCCGCGTGCAACCGCAAACCGTATCCGGTGGCCGGCTTTTTCCATTTCGGGCTGTAGGTGTTCGAGCCTCTTGATTACGAATGGAAGAAGACCGTCTTTACGGGGATTCGGTTTTTCAATCTTTCCCGCATCTGCCGGGGACTGGATAACTTTTTTGGCAAAGGGGAATTCGTTTTCCTCCCAAACGGAAACCGCCCCAAAAGCCGAAGGCTCCGTACACATGCCGTATTCCGACCAGAAACCGGGGAGAAAGATAGCCTCGGGAAAAGTGCGAACAGCCTTGAGGTTGTCCTCCAGGAAAACGCTTTCGTCCGTAAAATAGTCCAGGAGACTGTGCCCGGCCCACTTGGGGAGCCAGGGACTGTCGATGATGAATCCGGTCGGAGGCGGAGAAAGCTTTTCCCCGCGAATGACGGAAATCAGGATGTTCCATTGCCGATCGTTCATGAGAGTTCCTTACGCATGTCGAAAATATTTTATTCTCTTGCTGCCAGTTTCCGTGCAAGATCCACGGACGCGGATGCATTCTCTCCATATCCGTCTGCACCGATTCTGTCGGCGTATTTCCGGGTGACCGGAGCGCCCCCGACCATAATTTTTACCTGCTCGCGTATCCCGGCTGCCTGAACGGCTTCAATCACTTTTTTCATGGCCGGGAGGGTTGAGGTCAAGAGGGAGGAAATTCCCAGAATCTGTGCCTGCTTTTCCTGAACGGCAGCAATAAATTTTTCCGGCGGGACGTCCACGCCGAGGTCAACAACTTCGAATCCCCCGCCTTCAAGCATAGCGCCGACAAGATTCTTCCCGATATCGTGCAGGTCTCCCTGAACGGTTCCAACAACGACGGTGCTTCCGGATTTCGATCCTGTTTTTGAAAGAAGGGGGTGCAGTATCCGGAATATTTCCTTGGTAGCCCGCGCCGCAATCAGCAGTTCGGGAACAAAGAACTCCCCTTCTTCAAATCGCTTTCCCACTGCATCCATTGCCGGGCT
>JAFGTD010000247.1 GCA_016934295.1 Acidobacteriota bacterium | reverse complement strand
GGATTCCAGCCCCATGCGGCTCGCCGTTTCCCAAACCAGATCCATCAGCCATGGAGTGGAATTGGTGTCGTAAAAAATGTCCAGGTCTTTATCCCCGATCATATCGAGCAGGATCAACGCGTGGATCTTTTCGGCAATCCCTTCCCGCTTCCAGCGCTTTGCCAGGTGCCTGCTTCCATAGGTGCTGTCGAATGTGCTCCATTCCATGAAAGCCTCTTCCCCGTCCGTGAACAAAAACCAGTAGTCCAGCAAATCCTCTTTCGAAGCCAGCACCCTTGCCAGTTCCAGCAGCAGGCCGGTGCTGCTGCCAGCATCATTGGCGCCGACAAAATTCATCCCTTCCATCAGCTTGGTATCGTAATGGCTGGCCAGCACGATCGCCCCACGATCCCCGTCTCCTTTTCGGGCAATCAGGTTGTGCATCTCTATGGGACCATACGGCGTTTCGGCCGTGAAAGCGTCGTCTTCAACCCGGTACCCGAAGCCGCGAAGCTCATTTACAATAAATTCCCGGCATTTCTGCAGTTGCGCGGAACCGGGAGGGCGCGGGCCGAAAGACACCTGGGTGCGCACATATTCCATCGCATTTTCGCCGCTGAGGGACGCGCCTGCCGACACGGCAAACGGATTCTGCCCGCATGCATAGAAAATGAGCATTAAAATGCAGGCGAATCCCAGTAAGTATCGCATGGTTCCTCCTCATCCCTTTCTCTTAATGACAGCAGATATCGCATAACTGAAAAAAACCCATCCGAGCCTGGCAACCGCTTTTATTCCGCGCTTTGTGCGGCTCATTGTTAAAGAATTCAAATTATTTACGACATATTATTTCCTTTGCCCTTTATCCGACATATAATACTCTTACTCCTGCAGTCAGGTAAAATGCCCTTTCAAAAAATATTAATGAAACATACGCATAAACCCATCATCGATATATATGGAAACCCGTTCCTTTCCGAAATGCGCGTACACGGCTGCGGGATGATACCATGCCGTGCATTATGGCGGCATTGCCGGTTAATTTCACAGTCCGGTACTAATTTTTCTTTTCTATCTTTAATAAAGGACCGATTATTCTTATGAAGACATTCCCCATTGTCGAACCCGGGAGAGGACATTAGCTGTATGGAAAAAAGAATCCTTCAACGTCGGTGCCGTTTTCCGCTGCCGTCTTTTTTTAGCTTAGTCGTGCTGTCTCTTGTTTTCCCCGCCCATGCTTTAAAGGCGCAGTTTCTGACGCTGCCGGTCAATCTGACCTACCTTTCGCAGCGGGCGGACGTCATCGTTCAAGGCAACGTCATCGATGTCCGGCGGGAAAACCATCCCGATTTTTCCAATATCCCAACGGTTAAGGTAACGCTGGAAGTGGAAGACATGCTCCGCGGCCCGTCAGGACGCACCTATACCTTTCGCGAAGTATTGATTGGGATTAAAGCCCGCAACGCCAAACAGGTGTACAAAACCGGACAAAAGTTGATGCTGTTTCTGCCGTCGCCGTCCAGATACGGCCTCAGCAGTCCCGTCGGCATCGAGCAGGGACGATTCCATATCACCCATCCGCCTGGCGGCAAAGAAACCATTGCAAACGAAATCGGCAATGCCGGGCTGTTCAAGGACGTTGAAAACACGGCGTTCATGGCGGGCATCCGCCTATCAGCAAAACATATGCGTCTTGCCACGACGAAAAAAGGGCCGGTCCCCCTGGACGACTTTGCCGCATTGGTAAAAACATTGACCGCGCTGCCGAGGATACGCTGATGTCTGAAACAAAAATATTCCGATACTTCATGCTGCTTATTATTCCGGCGCTTTTTGCAATCACGGCGACAGCCGGAAATCCGCTGCTGGTATCCGGGCCCTACGGGCTGAATCCGGGCGGACAACCCTACCGCTGGGCCGACAACACTATTTTCTATTACACCGATCTCGGAGGCCTGGGCAATCAGACCAACGCCGAGGCGAACGCCCTGGTTGAAGAAGCCTTTCAGGTCTGGGCGGACGTCGACACCGCGGACTTCCACCACGATCGTTTGGGAGAACTGGATGCAGACATTAATGCATCGAATATACTCGATTACTACAACAATACGATTGGCAACTGTAATCAACCTGAAACCGCCATTATCTACGACCGGGACGGCAGCGCCCTCGAGGCGATGGGATACGACTATAATTCCGTTTTAGGTTTTGCCGGAGTCGTCTGCATAAATCCGGCAGAAGTCCATTACACAAACGGCATGGCGCTGCTTAACGGAAGATTTATCGACGGGCAGCCCAATACACCGTCTCATCAATCACTCACCCTGGATGAATTCCGGTCCACTTTCGTTCACGAGTTCGGACACCTGATCGGCCTCGGCCATTCGCAGATCAACCTGAACTGCCTCACCGATATGCCCTGCCCTGCGGAGGATTCGGACGGAGTGCCCGTCATGTTCCCTATACTTCTGGAAACATCTCCGGAAGCCATTCTCACCCTGGACGACCGGTCGTCGATTTCCATGCTCTACCCTTCCGCAACACTGAGCACAACCACCGGCAGAATTCGGGGTCATGTCATGTTTTCCGACGGCCGGACGCCGGCTCAGGGATACAACGTGGTGGTCCGGAGTGTCGGCTCACCCCGGGATACGGCTGTATCCTCCGTCTCCGGATTTCTCTTTACTCCGGATGCGGGAAACGCACTGGCATTCATTCCCGGTCTTCCCTATGGCTCTTACGATCCCGCTCTTATAGGATACTACGATATAGCGGGACTGCCCCCGGGCGAGTATACGGTCGAGGTCGAGCCGATTCACAACTCGGGACTGTATCCGTTCATATACGACTCGGGAGTCGGCCCGATAGGGGATTATCTCGGATTTCAGTACAAAATGCCTGGAAGATGCGACCTGCAGTTTCTGCATAATCCATCTGCGCCCGAAGACGGCTGTTCGGACTATTCCATCTTGAATATCAGCGCAGGACAGGATTTAAACGTGAATACCGACATCATTCTTCTGGGCACGCCCTCACGATACGATGCCTGGGAAGACGGAGATTAGCGCGGCAGTTACCAGTAATTTTATTATCTTGCCTATATCAGACAGGAAGTTCTACATGGCAATATTCGGCAATCCTGAAAAACATCCGACAATAGCATGCTTGTTCCATACATATTTGATTCCAGCCGTCCTCGTCTTAAGCGGTTTATTTATACTGAATTGCGGAGGCGGTTCTTCTTCACCACCGACCGTCACTCCAGGCACATCGCCATCGATCACATCGATTTCGCCCGACAGTGTTTCAGCCGGCAGCAGCAGTTTTACCCTCACGGTAAACGGCAGAAACTTTAACAGCAGTTCCACGGTACGATGGAGCGGATCAAGCCGGTCGACGGAATATGTCAGCAGTACCCGATTAAATGCGTTTATTTCAATATCAGACGTTGATACGGGAGGAACCCGAACAATCACCGTCCGGAATACCTCGCCCACAGTTGCCGTTTCCAATGGAGTTGCCTTTAATATAAACCATCCGGTCCCAACGATAACATCCCTTAGTCCATCGAGTATTCCGGCTGAAAGTGAAGGTTTTACTTTAATAATTTACGGTCTAAATTTCGTCGGAAATTCCACCCTGCTGTGGAACAGCTCTACATTATCCGGAAATTATGTCGACGAAACACGGATTGCATTCACTATTCCTTCATCATACATAACCAACGAGGGCATTGTGGACGTAAGCGTATCCAATCCCTCTCCGGGAGGCGGCACCTCCAACACCCTGCCCTTCAATGTAAAAACCTCCGGGCTTTCCATACTAACCGAGCAACTGCCCGATGCCTACAATTCCAAGCCTTATTCCTACGAGCTTCAGGCTGAGGGCGGGATCTCGCCTTACTTATGGTTTATTGCAGCTGGTTCTCTACCGAACGGATTGACATTGAACCCGTCAGGAGAAATTTCGGGCACGGCGCCTAATGTCGCTACCGACACCTCCTACCCGTTCACCGTAGACCTAATCGATGCCGTGCCGCCTCCCGACCCCCTCAACATGATATCGCATGACTTCAGTATGACGGTAAAAAGCGGCAGTCCGGGAAGAAATGATTCTTGCATCGCCGCCATGGCGACTCCGATTTCAAACGGGATTCTGCGCGCTTCCATAAGCCCCTATGGGGACATCGACGTATATTCTTTCCATGGGACGTCGGGCAATACGGTAACGGTCGAACTTTTTGCCCAGCGACTCGATCTCGATGATGATCCGACCGGCCAGGATATTTACATGGACACTTTCCTGGAAATCCTGGATGACGGCTGTGATCCAATAGCGTATAACGACGACATCGATCTCGGCGTTGTTTATGATTCGATGATTTCAGGCTACACACTCCCCTATACCGGAATCTACCACATTCGCGTCAGCGACCTTCGGGGGGACGGCAGGCCCGACTTCCTGTACGATATTTCCCTTTCCGGCGCGGATTAACCAAATACCCTACAAACAGGGATCTTCCGGCTCTATCCATTCAGATTGAATACTTCTTCATCCGCTTGCTTTCAAATTCATAGAAGTTGCATTATTGAATCATCAAGGAATTGCGGCCTAATCCGGGCTATGGTAGTATCACTTTCTTTTGGTGTGAATACCCGCTTTTTCCTCCTGAAAGGAGTGTACCTTTATGAAGGTTTTCGAGAGTGAATCCATACGCAATATATGCCTTATAGGTCACGGGGCCGCGGGAAAAACCTCCCTGACATCCGCCATGCTGTTCGATTCCGGTGCCGTCAATCGACTGGGCCGGGTGGAAGACGGCAACACCGTCACCGATTGGGAAGATGAAGAAATCGAGCGCAAAATCAGCATCAGCTGTGCCCTGGCGCATTGTGAATGGAACAAAAAGAAGATCAATATTCTGGACACTCCCGGTTACAGGCCGTTTCTGGCCGAAACCCAGCTCGCGCTTCGCGCAGCGGACGCTGCCGTCATCGTTGTGGATGCCGTGGCCGGCGTTGAAGTGCAGACGGAAAAAGTCTGGGAATTCTGCGACGAATACAACCTTCCCCGCATGATCGTGGTCAACAAATGCGATCGGGACAACGCCAGCAAAGATCGTACCCTGGCGTCCCTTGAAGAATCATTCGGACGCGGCGCCGTACCCGTACAGATCCCCCTGGGCATGGAAAAGGACTTTGCCGGAGTTATCAGCCTGCTGACCGAAAAAGCCTGCCGTTACGAAAAGGACGGTTCCGGCAAGTTCAAAGAAGAGGACGTTCCGGCCGAATACACGGATGAATTATCCCAGGCGCGGGAAAAGCTCATCGAGATGGCCGCTGAGGGCAGCGATGCACTGATGGAAAAATTCTTCGCCGACGGGACACTGAGCCATGAGGATTTTATCGAAGGCCTCAAAACCGGGATGATGCAGGGGAGCATTTACCCCGTGTTTTTCGCCAGCTCTACCGTAAATATCGGGATAGCCCAGGTTCTGAACGCCGTTACCGACCTGTGCCCCTCCGCGGCCGCTGTTGCGAAAGCCACGGGTATCGATCCCAAAACCAACGAAGCCGTGGAACGGACGATATCGAGTGCCGAGCCTTACGCGGCCTACGTTTTCAAAACCGTAGCCGATCCCTTCGCAGGCCGCATCAGCCTGGTCAAGCTGTACTCGGGAATCATGCGCTCGGACAGCACCTACAACAATCAGACTAAAGGGAAAAACGAGAAATTCGGGCCGCTGCAGGTTCCCCAGGGGAAAACCATGATTCCCGTGGGCGAGGTTCATGCCGGAGACTTCTTTGCGGTCACGAAGCTGAAGGAGACAACAACGGGCGATTCTTTCTGCGATCCATCCAGCCCAATCGTCTTCTCCAGCGTGGAAATTCCCGAACCTTCCATCACATTCGCCATCGAACCCAAAAGCAGGGGGGATGAAGACAAAATCAGCAACGCTCTGGCGCGCATTACGGAAGAGGATGCGGCCATCAAGTACAACCGCGATCCCCAAACAAAACAGCTCCTGCTTTCCGGCAACGGACAGCTTCACGTTGAAATTACAGTCGCCAAGCTTTCGAAACGCTATGGCGTCGAAGTGATCCTCAAAACCCCCAAGGTTCCTTATCGCGAAACCATACGGGGCAAGGCTGACGTCCAGGGACGCCATAAAAAGCAGACCGGAGGCCACGGGCAATTCGGCGACTGCCGGATCAAAATGGAGCCGCTGCCCCGCGGCGGACAGTTCGAATTCGCGAATGAGATTTTCGGCGGCGCCATACCCCGGAATTTTATCCCGGCGGTCGAAAAAGGAATCACGGATTCCGCCGCCAGGGGTTTTCTTGCCGGATATCCCGTAGTCGACTTCAAGGTCACGCTCTATGACGGTAGCTTTCATCCGGTGGACTCCTCGGAAATGGCTTTTAAAATTGCAGGCAGCCTGGCTTTCAAAAAGGCCATGGAGCAGGCGAATCCCGTTCTGCTCGAGCCCATAATGAACGTTGAGATCTATGCTCCCCAGGAATACGCCGGAGCGTTAACGGGCGACCTGACCAGCCGTCGGGGCCGGCTCCAGGGGATGGATATGAAGCGGGACATTCAGATCATCAAAGCCCAGGTGCCGATGGCCGAAATGGTTTCCTATTCTCCGGTGCTTACGTCGGTTACCGGAGGCAGAGGCAGTTTTCACATGGAATTCTCCCATTACGATGAAGTCCCGGCGCACATAGGGGAGAAGATCGTCGAAGAAGCCAGGAAAGAACGGACGGAGGAGGAAGAATAATCCGTAATGTATCCCAAGGTCCTGGATCTCGGTACTATTACGATTCACACCTACGGTCTTTTTCTTGCCGCAGCATTCATAGTCGGGATATGGATTACAGGCAGAAACGGCAGGAAAGCGGGAATCGATTCCGACACCGTCTGGAATATGGGATTACTCGTCCTGTTCTCGGCCCTTGTGGGATCGAAAGTCTTCCTGCTTCTCGCCGATTTTTCCTATTACAGGGGAAATTTCTCCCGGATTTTCTCCCTATCCACTTTTAACCTGAATGAATCCTGGTACGGCGGCCTTTTCATGGCTCTCGGCGCTGCCGCATGTTTCGTATGGAAGAAAAAACTGCCCCCTTTGCGCATCGCCGATCTTGCGGCCCCGGGGATTGCGCTCGGCCAGGCAATCGCCGGCATAGGATGTTTCTTCGCCGGCTGCTGTTACGGAAATCCGACAAACATGCCCTGGGGGATCGCTTTCTCGAACCCCTATACGTCCCAAAACCAGGGGACTCCTCTGCATATTCCGCTTCACCCGACACAGCTTTATGAAGCAGCCGGAGCTTTCATACTTTTCCTGTTCCTGATGCATCGATTATCCCGCAAATCGCCATCGGGACAGATTATCCTGCAATACCTGGGATTGTATGCCGTCCTTAGATTCGCTCTGGAATTTTTCCGCGGCGATGAGCGCGGTTTCGTGCTGTACGGTCTTCTGTCTACCTCGCAGATGATCGCCCTGTTCATCCTTATAGGGTCGGCAGTTATTTACTGTCTTATGCGGTACCGCCCCATGAAAGCACAAAAACATTGAGCGACAGGATTGAGTCTTGGACAGTACCTTCAGATGCCGCGCGAATGCGTCTGGATCAGTTTCTGCTCGGCAGAATTCCCGGGGAAAGCCGATCCCAAATCCAGAACTGGATTCGAAAGGGATACCTTCTGGTAAACGGCTCTAAAGCCAAGACCGGTTATTTAACTAAATCCAACGACCGAATTTCCTTAAGAATTCCCCAATCCCCTGCGGATTTACCCCATCCTGAAGCAATCCCCCTGGATATTCTGTACGAAGACTCCGATCTGGCCGTGATCGACAAACCGGCCGGTCTTGTTTGTCATATTGGGGCGGGAATTCGATCGGGAACTCTTGTGAACGCACTTCTGTACCATCTGGGCCCCCTGGACACCGGAGACCCTGTCCGACCCGGAATCGTCCATCGACTGGACAAACTCACCAGTGGTGTTATGGTGGTAGCCAAAAACACCCGCTCCCACAGAGATCTGTCTCTTCAGTTCAAAAACAGAAAGGTAAACAAGGAATACCTTGCCCTGGTATACGGGCGCCCGGCTGCAGAACAGGGAATCATCGATATGCCGATTGGGAGAGATCCGCATAACAGAATCAAAATATCCACCAGAGCAAGGAAAAGAAGATCTGCGGTCACGCATTATGTCCTTGAGAACGGTTACGGTCCTTTTTCCCTGCTCAGGATTCGCATTGAGACCGGCAGGACCCATCAAATTCGCGTTCACCTGGCGCATAAAGGCCATCCGGTTGTGGGGGACGTTCTTTACGGAGGCAAAAGAAACGCAAACCTGCCGGCGAAACTGGGATCGGCCGTGAAAGAACTTCGTCGACCTTTCCTGCATTCCCATCGCCTGGAATTCATCCATCCCGCATCCGGAAAGCGGATGACATTTACATCGCCGCTTCCGGATAAACTCATACAATTTTTAGAAACGACAGGTGCGGCCTAACGTCTATATCCGCAGGAAGCTTGACTCGATGACGAAGGTAACAATATAATTTTCAGGCCTAGCAGCCCGTGGTAAAAGTACAACAGGTCGCGCGCATGGGGCTTGCGAGGCAAGCTCAAGGCGCGAGGAGGAGTCTGATGCGGCG
>JAFGTD010000246.1 GCA_016934295.1 Acidobacteriota bacterium | reverse complement strand
TCGCTTATGAAGAGATCTTACCGCGATGAGGTCAGTATCTGAAATGGGGCGAACATCTGATTCTTTAAGCGTCACCAGCGCCTCGGTGCGTCCTGAGGCGGCCACAAACTCGACCTCAATGCCATCCCCTTTATAGACTTGCACAACCGCACCAAGATCGCCACTGCGAAGGCCACGATCGGGCAGATCTCTGTCCAGAACGACCGTGTCGAGAACCGTAAATTTCATTTCCCCTCCCCTGGATAAGCCGTAATGAATCGGGGTACATCCTCGCCCAAAAGAACTATCCAAACAGTTATAATATCACGAAAAACGCCACTCGGAGTCTTGATACTTGCCGAAACTGTGTATTTCTCGCCGTAATCGTTATGTCCAGAATGTACCGCTGATTCCCGGCGAATGATTTCCCGCAAATCAGCCTGGAGCTTGTGCCACTCATCCTGTGTGTATCCCAGTGCCTCAAAGAAAGGTGCTTTAAATCGACCGACAGGATGAGTTGGAGAAAGCAAATAATCCCGGATCTTCACCGGATCAATTTCGGCTTTCCCCCAATCCGGATCTTTCACATTTTTCTCCTCCGAAGACATCTGCGGCTCGAACTATTATCTCTATCGCAAAAATCAATGGCAACGGCATTTTTGACCCATTGATTTCTGAAAGCGACTTGGTCGCGGTCCATAAACGCGCTTATCGGAAACTTGCCAATCAAGATCATTCACCATAAAAAAACGCCACAATTAAATCTCCAGCACCAAATCCTTTAAAAATAGGTACTTCCGAGAACTGTTCCACTGTATGATATCGATGCGTTACAATCCGGTATTTCGGAGATAAGAAATTTGCCGATTGTCACCAAATTGTCACTATAAACGGACAAAATAGGGGCAAAATGAGGCAAATTGGAGCAAGTGAGAAATCGAGCTAAATTGCGGCCAGTAAAGGGATTTATTTGATTTATAAGGGTTTACGGTTTCCCCGTTTTTTGCGTTTCTAGACCGCCGCCTTCAACCACTCGGCCATTCCTCCGCGGTCTTATTTGTAAAAGGATTTTTGTCTTACTACAATCTGCCGTCTGTGTCTCAATCCTAAGTTTCCGATAAGCCGACTATATTTCCAGGTGACCAAGAGTGGGCAATGGATAACTTCCCGGATCAAAAATTGATCGACATAGGGGCGGTGATCGCCCCTATGCCAATTAAATGCGCTAACCGCAAATAGAAATCATATTGGCTCCCCTGTGCATGCAGAGCCACCTTGTTTTCCTCTATTGATGAAATTCTTCTTGAAGATCACTGTGATGGATTGCCTCAAGCTCGTGGATCAATTTGGGGCGAAATAACACAGCAGATCATGTGCACGAAGTATCCTGGCGTACCTAGCCTTGGCGCGCACACGTTGTCCGCCACATCCTGCCCGCGATTATCAGGTGGCTCTATGCGCCACAACGCAAACCGGAAACTTGCTCGATCAAAAGGCCATTTACATTTAAAAACGCCACAAATAAGCCACCTGAATTTTGCGTTCTAAAAAAAGGTGTCGGGATGCGGCCGAACTTTACAACCGGTCCGTAATAAATCATCACGGATTTGAGTTGAGCGCCATAAAACAGCTATTTGCCTTACACGGAATGCTCCTGGAGTGGACATCCCCGGAAGCATCTTCGAAGTTACAGTTTTCACAATGCCGCCCATCCTGATGCCTGCATCTTGTAATTCATAGGGCGTATTTCGTAGAATTAATCGTCGCTTGTATTTCTAAATCTCGACCTTATTACTTTGAAATCATTGCACGTTGAAATGGTTTTATATGTGTAACGCTAAAACGTGCAGCCTTCAACGATGTATTAATTTTTATGGACCGCCAACGCTCTCAATTGCTGGGCATCATCATTCTGGCCGCAATTCTGCTGCTGATTGCCTGCATTCGCTATTACTTCAAACTCGGATAGATCCATGTCGAATCCATATCCCGGAATCGTTATTGTCGGCCCGACAGCCTCCGGCAAAAGCCGCATGGGCATTGCTCTCGCCACACGTTTCAATGGAGAAATACTGAGTTGCGACGCTCTTCAGTTATACCGTCGGATGAATATCGGCACCGCAAAAGTAACCCAGTTCGAACGGGAGCAGGTCCCCCATCACATGCTGGATCTTCTGGATCCGGCTGAAGAATTCTCCGCAGGCACCTTCCAGGATCTCGCAAGGAAATCACTCGAGGTAATTCGCGGGCGCGGGCGCATTCCCTTTGTTGTCGGCGGCACCGGCTTCTACCTGCGCGCCCTTCTGGAGGGACTGTTTGACGGCCCTTCCAGGGAAGAAACCCTGCGGGCAAGAATGCGGAAAATTATCGAACGCAAAGGCCCGAAGGTTCTTCACAGGGCGCTTGAACGTGTAGATCCCCAATCAGCCTCACAGATTGCAGAAGCGGATGGAGAACGGATTATCCGCGCCTATGAAATCTACCTCGTCAGCGGACAACCCATGTCCTGGTGGCAGCGTCAGCCGCGAAATGCGCTTTCAGGTTACCGCTGGCTGAAAATCGGAATCCATGTGGCGCGCGCGCGGCTGTACGAAAGGATCAACACGCGAGTCGACCAAATGTTCCGGAGCGGTTTCCTGGAAGAAGTCGAATCGCTCATGGCGCTGTATCCCGGGGATTCCCCCGGGTTCAAGGCCATCGGCTACCGCCAGGCAGTCGAGTATTTCAACGGTCATCGCTCACTGGACGACGCGATCGAAGATACGAAAATGGAAAGCCGGCGTTATGCCAAAAGACAAGTGACATGGTTCCGCCGTGACCCGGACATCCATTGGATCGAGGATGAGGGAGAAAGTGAAAAACTGGCAGCGGAAGCAGAAGCTATGGTTGAAAGATTTCTTGGAGAAATCGGGAGTAAGGAGGCAGAAGAAGGATTCGGGATCTGTTGAATTAAGCATCCTGTATCAACATGTCAATCAATACATGGGCAAGCGGTGTATCCTACAGTCCTCAGCATCGCCTCGGTCGTTTCGCTCATACGGATCCCCGTGAGAAATGCAGGTTCATCATGCAACGACTTTTTTCTTCAGCTTACTGACTTCCCGTTCAAGACGCGTGAGGCGCGAATCGGTTTCCTTATCTCCCTGTAGCGCCTTTGCCAGGAGCCGGTTTAAAAGTCTCTGGTATGGCACGCCTGTCTTAGCTGCTTTATCCCGCAGAATATCCAGGCTTTCCTTGTCGATATTAATGGTGATTTTGACTGCCTTGGCCGAAGCCATACCGCGTTGGATCCGTCGAGTACCCCTTTTATCAATTTCAAGGTCACTTAGTCTGGGTTCTTTCATTGTAAAGCCTCTCGAATTTACGCCATGATGCCGCCCCAAAAATTCGGATACTACCCCCACGATGCGTAAACCGTGTCGTGATTACTTTCCCGTTTCGGGATTTGCCAACCCAGAAGAATCTCGTCTCCATTACCGAATGTTTAGCGTCTCTTAACTGAAATCCACCGGGATCAGAAAAAGTCTCAACAGCCTCCATAAAATCAATGCGGTGTTTTTGAAGATTCTCCATTTCTTTGGACAAATCCCACTCAAATTCCATAATAATCTACCATATATATATGTATGTCACCATATCAATACAGGCTTACGTCGATTTGCGCATTGATATGATTTTGGAGAACCTATCGAGACTGATTGGCCAAAATGGGTTGAGCGCTGCCGAAAATCCCAACCGGACATCCCCTCTCGAATTCTCATGCCTTCAGTAGCCGGCTTGAATTCCCGGCTGCGCTCTGTTTTCCTTATAAGGCATTTTTCATACCAAAGTCGGGATTCGGCATCGATATACTTTTAATTTCTGTGTTCATAAGACTTACACTTTCATCCTCACCATAGCCCCTGTTGTTTTATCCAATAAAGTGATCCGGAGAACTCACTTTTTTCATAATAATAAGCATAAAAATCAGTTGTTTTGGTTACGACTCGAAAATTCTCTCTGGTCCATCTATAATATGCCCATGGAATTTGAACCTGTTATCGGACTTGAAGTACACGCACAGCTGCTTACCCGCAGCAAGTTGTTCTGTCATTGCAGCACCCGGTTCGGAGCGTCTCCGAATGCAAATACCTGCCCCATCTGCCTGGGTTTGCCCGGCGCGCTCCCGATACTGAACCGGGAAGCCGTTAAAATGGCCGTTAAGGCTGCGCTGGCGTTGGGCTGCAGGATTAATACACCATCCATATTCGCCCGGAAAAATTACTTTTATCCGGACCTGCCCAAGGGGTACCAGATTTCCCAATACGATCTCCCTCTGGGAGAGGCAGGCTGCGTAAAGGTCTATTCCGGAGACAGGGCGGAAACCGGGAAAATCGTAGACCGAAGAGAGAAATCTTTTGGAATTACACGTCTTCATATGGAGGATGATGCGGGAAAATCGATCCATGAAGGAGGATCGGAGAATGCCGCGAAATCCAGCGTCAATTTGAATCGCAGCGGCGTTCCTCTGGTTGAAATAGTCAGTGAACCCGATTTCCGCAGCAGCCAGGAAGCGTATGATTATTTAATTCATCTCCGGAAAACTCTCATATACCTCGGAGTCTGCGATGGGAATATGGAGGAAGGAAGTCTTCGTTGCGACGCCAACGTTTCCGTCAGGGAAAAGGGAGCGGAAAAATTCGGGACCAAAGTGGAAATCAAAAACCTCAACTCATTCCGATTCCTGCAACGGGCACTGGACTACGAGATCGGTCGGCAGGCACGAATGCTCTCCGAGGGGGAATCCGTCACCCAGGAAACGCGCCTCTGGGATGAATCTGCAGGCCGCACCTTCCCGATGCGAAGCAAAGAGGAAGCGCACGATTACCGGTATTTCCCGGAACCCGACCTGATGCCGCTGAAACTGGACTCCGCCTGGATCGACCAGCTGAAGACGGAACTTCCGGAACTGCCGGGGGCGAAAATGGCGCGAGTGATGGAACAGTACGATCTTTCGGCGGACGATGCCCTGCTGCTGACCGGGACTATCGCCATGGCGGACTTTTTCGAAGAATGCGCCCGGATTTCCGAAAATCCCCGTGCGGCTGCGAACTGGATCATGGGAGACCTTGCATATAATCTGAAAAATTCCGGCAAGGATATTGCGGATTGCCCTATTACGCCAAAACAGCTGGCGGCATTAATACGGACCGTCGATTCCGGAGAGATTTCGGGAAAGATAGCCAAAACGGTCTTCGAGGAAATGTTCCGCACCGCGGAGGATCCCGGTCCGGTCATCAAACGCATGGGATTGGTCCAGGTAAGCGATACAGCAAGCCTGGAGCCGATTATCGATAATATCGTAGCCGCCAATCCCAGGCAGGTGGAGGAATTCCGCTCAGGAAAGACAAAAGTAATCGGTTTTTTCGTCGGCCGGGTAATGAAAGAAACCAAAGGCCAGGCGAATCCTAAAGTCGTCAATGAATTGCTGCAAAATAAGCTTAAAGGCGACTGATTGTAAACGCGAATGGGAAATTCCGAGACCAGGAGAAAAGCGGCTTTTCTTCGTCGGGAACAGATCCGGGCCAAAATCCCTGCCTCCCCCCATCATGGGAACGAGCATCCAAGGTTTGTTGCGGACGTAATGTTGGGAAGATTGGCGAAATGGCTCCGCATCGCCGGTTTTGACGTTCTCTATTCCAACCGTTTTTCCGATGACGAGTTAATTGCACTATCCAACAACGAAGGGCGAATTTTGCTGTCTCTTGATTCCCGGCTGCTGGTTCGAAAGAATGTAAAGAATTTTATATTCGTGGAAAGCCAGGATCTCGAGGGTCAGATCAAACAGATCATGAATATTACGCATACCGGGAGGCTCCCTTCACCCCTCTCCCGTTGCCTCTCCTGTAATGAAATCCTGAAGGATATCCCGCATGAATCCGTACGCAATCAGGTGCCGGCATATGTTTTCAGAACACAAACCCATTACAAACTGTGCCCGAAATGCCGAAAGATTTTCTGGTCCGGCACGCATCGAAGGTCGGCTCTGAAAGTTCTGGAGAATCTCTTAACGAATGCGCGAAAGCAGGGGCAAAACACGCCGGATAAGGCGTCCTCACAGACGATGGGCCCCACGGAGATAGAGGTCCAATAATATCTGTATAAAAATCGCAATCATGCCCTGCCGGAGGAAATGCCGTTGAAAAAAATTCAGATATACGTTTTTATCACACTTCTGCCCATCCTGGCTTTATTGTTGCCGAGTGCACCGGCACAAACTCCGGGATCGTCTCCATCCTCTCCCATGCCGGTGGGTTCAACGCTGGATGCGATTATCGAATGCGGAGAGGGTTACACGTCTCACGAATTGTATGATGCCGGAATAACTATCCTGGAGATAATTCGCGGTGAAGAGGCATGGAAACGCCTGCAGGAGACCGACGAATCCAACTCTCCGGCAGACGACGGCCTGGAGTACATTCTCGCTCGTGTCCGTTTCGAATACCGGGCCAGGGGATTGCCGGGAACATGCATCCATCCACTGAGTCCTGAACATTTCACCGCGTACTCATCCGCCGGGGAAGGATACGGGAAGGTGGATGTTGTAACTCCGAAGCCGGAACTGCGCAAGCGGCTCGAATCGGGGAAAACCTTTGAAGGGTGGCTTGTTTTTAAAGTTGCCGAGCAGGATAAAGCGCCCCTGGTTTACTACTCGATAGACGAAGGAGGCGGGACCCAGCACGGCGGAGGCAAGTGGTTCGTACTAAAATAAAAAACTTTTAGGATGCTATACACCTTTTATTTCGGATCGACCACAGGGATAAGAAACAAGAAGTCAGAAGCCAGAAGTCAGAAGCCAGAAGACCGACAACGTTATTCTGGCTTCTGGCCTGTGACTCTTTTCGAAGTGAAAAGTAAGAGCGGGAATCCATCGGAGTCGGGGTCGGAATCGTATCGGGATAGAGCTTTTTAAAACCGATTCCGATACCGACCCCAAAAACTCACCCGGAGTCACAGGATATTCAATCCGGCGTCAGCCGGAGGCTGGTCTGACTTCCGGCTTCATGCTCCGATAAAGCACCAGATTTGAGATTCCAAAAGACGGAGCCTCTTGGTTTATATTCGACTTTTTTATTATGCTGACACAGGCGCAAAAGGATAAGGCCCTTCGGTTTATACAAACACTGAAGGCCAAAGATTTCACCTTCCGGGACGTTGTGCGATTTCTGGGCCTGGACAGTGACGACCGTAGAAGCCTGCAGCGATACCTGGATGAACTGGATCAGGATCAAATCATCCGCAGGATCAAGCGGGGCCACTACGCACTGCCCGCCCGGGAGAATCTGGTTGCCGGCGTGCTCCAGTGTCACCAGGACGGCTATGGGTTCCTGATTCCCGACGACCGGTCGCAATTCAAGAAAGATATTTTCATTCCGGGTCGTAACATGGAGGGTGCTCTCCACGGAGACCGTGTCTTCGTAAGAATCGAACGTAAAAAAACGCCTGTCCGTCGAGGACGGGGACGCCGAATCCTACAGGAAAAACAGAGGCTTGAAGGCGTTGTTGTCAGGATTATAGAAAGGAAGCATCCCCGTATCGTTGGTCGATACTGCGAACACTCCCGATTTCCGTTCGTCATACCCCTGGATACAAGGATATTTCAGGACATTCGAATTCCCTTCCAGCATAACAGGGGCGCCAGGGAAGGACAGGTAGTGGCGGTCGACATAACCCTGACGGCGGGCAGGAATCAGATGCCCCAGGGTAAAATAAGCGCCATCCTGGGCAATCCCGGCGATCCCGGGATCGAATATGAAATCGTAAAACATAAATATGGGCTACCTGCGGTATTCAGCCCGGACGCCGTCCGCGAATCGGAGGCCCTTCCCTGTCAGGTTCTCAAAAAGGAGCACGCGGGGCGGGAAGATTTCCGGGGAGAAACAGCCGTAACGATAGACGGCGAAACCGCCCGCGACTTTGACGATGCCGTAAGCCTGAAAAAACTCCCTTCAGGGAATTATCTGCTCGGAGTCCACATCGCCGATGTCTCGCATTACGTTCGGGAAAACAGCGCCATTGACATGGATGCCTATGCACGGGGCACCTCCGTTTATTTTCCCGACCGTGCCATTCCGATGCTGCCGCCGGAAGTCTCCAGCGGAATTTGCAGCCTCCTCCCTGATGTCGACCGCCTGGCGCTTTCGGCACTGATGGAAATCAACGGCAGGGGGAAAGTTGTTCAGAGTCGCTTTACAAGGAGCATATTACGCAGCCGGGCAAGGATGACCTACACATCCCTGGCCGGAATTCTTCTGGATCGCAGCATCGAAGATAAAAAGCGCTATGCCGATCTTGTGCCGCTGTTTCATACCATGCAGGAACTCTGCGAGATCCTGTCGGAAAAACGATATCGTCGCGGAGCGGTGGATTTTGAGCTTCCGGAAGCGGATATACGGTTCGATAAAAACGGAAAGGTCACCGGCGTCCTTGCCGCCGAGCGTACCATCGCGCACCGTATTATCGAAGAGTTCATGCTTCTGGCCAACGAATGCGTCGCCGAAAAACTCCAGACTTCCGGCAGTCCGGCTCTCTACCGTGTCCATGAAAAGCCGGACCGGGAAAAAGTCGACGAATTTGCCGAACTGGCTGAATCGCTCGGATACCGGCTGGAAAAATATAAAGGACAATATCGGCCGAAAGACTTCCAGGTGTTTGTCCGGCACATGGAAGGAAAGCCGGAACAGAAATATCTTCTGTATCTTATGCTGCGCTCATTTATGCAGGCACGCTATTCGGAAGAAAACGTCGGGCATTTCGCGCTGGCCACACCGGCCTATACGCACTTCACGTCTCCGATCCGACGCTACCCGGACCTTGTCGTCCACCGTCTCCTGAAGGCCGTCATCGACCGGAAATCCTCCGCAGGCATCCTGCAGGAAGAGATAACAGACCGCCTGCCGGAAATTGCATCCCACACCTCGTCCCGCGAGCGGAATGCCGATGAAGCCGAACGAGAAATCGAGAAAATAAAGAAGGCACAATTTATGGCCGATAAAATCGGACAAAAATTTGAGGGGACTATTATTTCCGTGACCGGGCGGGGATTCTTTGTGGAATTGACGGATCACTACGTTGAGGGATTCGTACCCTTCACCACATTGATCGATGACAACTACCGCTTCAGCGAGAAAACCCAATCCATTATCGGGTCCCGCCGGCAGAGACGTTTTCGGCCGGGAGCCGGAATTTCCCTGCTGCTGGATAATGTCGATATGGAAAACGCGCGTCTTTTGTTTTCAGTCGTACATTAAAATTCTTAACTCCATCAATATTGCGCACGATACGAACAATTAGAGAGGATAGTAAGCGTGAAGCGTATTGTAGTGTTTATTTCAATACTTGTCGGATGGATCCTGCTCATGGGTCTGTCCTATGTATTCGAGCGCGCCGGCATCACGGGAACAGGGATCTGGTCCGGGGTGCAGGAATGGTGGGAATCCGGCAAAGTGGAACAGGGACCGTCGCCGGAGGTTCGGCCCGAATTTACGCGGGAAGAGCACTGGTATCAGGACATAGACCACCTGGCCCATAACCTGCCGCTGCTTCACGCCGACGCCTATCAGAACCAATCCGGGGATGCGTTTGCAGAAAAGATCGAGGCTCTCAAAATGCGCGTACCGGATCTGGAGGATCACGAGATCGTCGCCGGCATTATGCACACCGTAGCGAGCCTGCAGGACACGCACACATCCTGCTGGCGCCCCCTGCTCGGCATGAAGCGATTTCCGCTGCAACTTCGCTGGTTCGGCAACGAACTGTACGTCGTCGGCACAGACGCCACTGCAACCCGTGCTTTAGGACTGCGCCTCGTATCGGTTGGGACGACGGAATTAAAAGAAGCGGCGGAGAGGGTCAGCGTCTACCTCCCCCATGGAAATCGTTGGGATAAGCTGGAACACGAAGCGGCTTTGGTGGTAGTTTCCGATTTGCTGCACGCATCGGGGATCCTGGATGACAGGAACAGGGGTCGTTTCACTTTCATGAAAAGCGACGGCGATACATTGACGCTGGATCTGAAAGCCTCCCTCTGGATCGAATGGGTGTCTGACGTCCCGACACCGTTATATCGCAAATCACCGGACGAATATTTCTGGATGAAACATTTGGAGGACACCAGTATTTTATGGATCCGGATCAACATCTGTGCGGATGCCGAGGATTTTGACGAATTCACAAAGGATGCGATGGCCCTGATCGACTACGGTCTGGTCGACACGATTGTGATAGACTGGCGCGGCAACAGCGGCGGCAATTCCCTTGTATTCCGGCCTATGCATGAAGGCCTGCGAAAGCGCGCAAAAGAAAAGCGGCTCCGATTATACGGTGTCATCGATCACGGCACCTATTCGAGCGCTTTAATGAATGCGCTCCAGTTCAAACTGGAGCTTCCGGCAACGCTGCTGGGCGAACCGACAGGTGACGATCCGGGCAATCAGAGCGATGTGCAATCGTTCGTCCTGCCCAATTCCAAGCTGACGGTGCAGTATTCCACCAGCTTCTTCGATCCGAACGAGGGGGGAAAGGATGCGCTGATGCCGGATATTTTACTGAGCCCCAGCCTCGATGACTGTTTATCGGGACGCGATCCCATCTACGAAGCGATCGTCTCCGGAAAGTTATAGAAATTGGTGTCAGGCTAGGATTTCACTAATTTCGGTGACGGTCACCGAAATTAAGAAAAGCTCTAATTTTGCTGATTGCTGGAATTCTTCCGAGGGGCTTACGCCCCTCGCTAGTTGCTGAGCGCCCCTCCGGGGCTAGGGCATTGTTTACTGGTCTGATTCAGGTGTCAAAGGCTGACTGCCTGGGATGAGCGTAGTCGAACCCCCGACTGCTCTCATTATTCCTTCGATGAGTATTATCTCCTGGTCCGGGAAAACCGTGCGCAGATCAACCAGGACCCTGTCCTCCTCCTGCCGGACCACAATTGTAGGATCCTGCAGACGCAGCCTGGACTCAATCGTGTTGGAACTTACAGAATCGGACACAATCGTGATCAAAGCAGTCGCAAGATGGCAATCGGGGCAGGATCCGCCCCCGA
Organism: Acidobacteriota bacterium; assembly: GCA_016934295.1. Classification (GTDB taxonomy): domain Bacteria; phylum Acidobacteriota; class UBA6911; order UBA6911; family UBA6911; genus UBA6911. The sequence continues at coordinate 14,994 of JAFGTD010000246.1, read as the reverse complement.
CAACGGAATAGCCCTCCGACAAACCGGCCCGCGTACCTTCGGGAAGTCTGGATCGCAACCGGCGCAGGAACCTGCGGGTTCGTTCTTTGATTTTCCCGGATGTCATGGCTATCATTCTCACAATGGGAATCTCGGAATCGGCCCTTCCGCGGCGGTAGCTGTCGAGCGTGGCTTCCAGGGCTCCATATATGAGCTTATCAACCCGGTAGGTTCGCATAAGCGGATTGCGGCGAATGGGATCTATAAATTTACGGGCACCGGCGATGATTCCCGCCTGTGGTCCGCCTAAAAGCTTATCCCCGCTGAAGCAGATCAGGTCTACGCCGGCGGTCAGGCTGTCGTAAACCACCGGTTCGCCCGGGATTCCATAAGGTCGAAGGTCGTGCAGGCAGCCGCTTCCGATATCCTCCACCAGTGCAAGCCCCGCACTGCGCGCAAGAGCGGCGATTTCTCCCAGTTCGGGTCTTTCGGTAAAACCGCGCATCCTGAAATTACTCGGATGGACTCGAAGCAGCATTGCGGTATCGGACCCGATGGCATCCTGATAATCCTGCACCCGGGTCTTATTTGTCGTGCCGACTTCCCGCAGTATTGCTCCGCTGCGGGACATAATATCCGGTATCCTGAAGGATCCTCCGATCTCGACCAGTTCTCCTCGGGATACGATGACTTCTTTTCCCGCACCCAGTGTATTCAGGATCATGAAAACAGCGGCGGCATTGTTGTTCACTACCGTAGCGGCCTCGCACCCCAGAACTTCCTGCAACATCGGCTCAATCAGTTTATCCCGATGAGACCTTTTGCCGGCATCGATGTCATACTCCAGATTAGTGTAATGGGCCGAGTGTGCCGATAAGCTATCTTGGGCCTGTTTTGAAAGCGGCGCGCGCCCCAGGTTGGTATGGAGAATTACCCCGCTTGCATTCACAACCGTGCGCAATCTGGGACGCAGGCGGTTTTTGATATTTTCGATTATGACGGATTCCAAATACTCCGGCCGGAGGTCGATATCATATCCCGGTTCTGCGGACCGGATTCTGTCGCGCACCTGGTCCAGCAGCGTCTGGATTTCGGAAACGACAAATTCACGACTGGTGCATTCAACCCATGAGGCGATGGCCGTCCGCAGCAATAATTGATCGACGGCTGGAATCTGTCTGTAGGCACTCTCTGAATTCGAAGCGTTCATTGGTGCATTTCAGCACAGCCGGAGGAAGGCTGTCAATCGGTGATTGAAAGATGGCTAATCTTGAAGAAGAACTTAAGAATATGGAAGAGGGGCTGCGCCGTCTTAAGATCGAATACCATATTTTTTTTAACGGAAACCGCAAGAAACCGCCCGAAGACCTGCGGATTCGCCTGGAAAGGCTGGCAAAACAGCTTTCAGAACGCGCCGGTATGACACAGGCACAACGTTTTCGATACACCACTCTATTGACGCGCTATTATACCTATCGAAGCCTCTGGCGCCGCATTCTTCAGGAGCGGGAAAAGGGCCGGGAGCCTAAGAGCGATAAAGCCAATCTGAACGCCAAACCATCTCCAGGCGCGCGTCAATCGATCGAACACTTCCGGATTTCAATAACCGATCCCAAGGCGGAAGAGGATAAAGTAAGGAGCCTGTACGATGCGCTTACCCGCCTTAAAGAAGAGGAGAATTCAGAAGAATCGCCGGCTCCGTTTCCGCAATTTGCAAAATATATAGCTGCGCAGACGCACGACATCCGCAACAAGTACGGATGTATCAGCGTTGCCTATATTATTGCAATGGAGGAGGGTGCTATCCGCTTTACGGCTGCGGCTGAAAATCCTTAGCCTGCAGCTTGAGGTTGCGGCTCGAGCCTTACAACATGTTCGGCCTGAGGACCACGCGGCCCCAATTTGACATCGAATTCAACCTGTTCGCCTTCACGAAGCGTCCTATAGCCTTTCTCCTGTATCGAGCTATAGTGCACGAAAACATCCGCCCCTGTAGGCTGTGAAATAAACCCGTAACCTTTTGTATTGTTAAACCACTTTACTGTGCCTGTAATTCTACTCATGTACTGTCCTTTAAAAAACCTGAATAATCCCTAGGGGCGACGACAACGACCCGGACTGCCGGATCGGTATCCGCGCGAACTGTTATTATGTCAAAATACTAGAGATTTTGGTAATGAGGGTAGACGAGTGGATTTGCAATTGTCAAGGATAAAATGTGTTTTTTAAAGCATTTCGATCATAAAAAGAATTCTGATAAGGTATTATTTCATTCATTATCAGCCCCCCGGGGCTATATAAACATTTATCTCAGGAGGAGTCTATGGTCCGTATCCATCGAGCATTGGTAAGCGTCTCCAATAAAAAGGGATTGGCGGAATTCGCCCGTTTCCTTCACGAAATGAACGTGGAGTTGATATCCACCGGGGGCACGGCACTCTTTCTGCGAGAAAACAATATACCTGTCGTCGATATCTCGGAATACACCGGATTCCCGGAAATACTGGATGGAAGGGTTAAAACCCTGCACCCGGCCGTCCATGGCGGCCTGCTGGGCATGAGGGACAAGCCGTCGCACCAGAGCCAAATGAAGGAACAGAATATCCGACCGATCGATATGGTTGTCGTAAATCTCTATCCTTTTCGGGAAACGGCCGCGCGGGAAGGAGCCACCTATCCGGAGGTCATTGAACAGATCGACATTGGCGGTCCGAGCATGATTCGCTCGGCGGCAAAGAATCATGCCGGCGTCGCAGTAGTCACGGATCCGTCGGATTATGGGTGGATTCTGGATGAATTGAAAGCCAACGACTGCAGTTTGGGCGAATCGACCCGGTTCACTCTCGCGCAAAAGGCATTTGCATCCACAGCTTCCTACGACAGCGCTATTGCCTCCTACTTCGCGGAACGAACATGGTCCGCCGAAGGGGCGCGGAAGGAATCGGCCCAGTTACCCGAGTTGGAAGCCCTGATCCTGAAAAAGTGCCGGGACCTGCGCTACGGCGAAAATCCACACCAGCGCGGCGCCCTGTATCGCAGGATCGACGAATCCCCCTGCGGTGTTGCGGGAGCAGAGGTACTGCACGGGAAAGAACTCAGCTATAACAACCTGCTGGATGCCGACAACGCCTGGAATCTTGTTCTTGAATTCGACATACCCGCCGCTGCGGTCATAAAACATACAAATCCGTGCGGCGTCGCCCAGTCCGACACTTTGGTCTCCGCGTACACGCTGGCGCGCGACAGCGACCCGCTTTCCGCTTTCGGATCCGTGGTTGCGCTTAACCGGCCTGTCGATCCCGACACGGCCGAAGAAATCAACAAGACCTTTGTGGAGGTCGTCCTCGCTCCGGAATACATGTCCGATGCGCTTGAAATCCTGGAACAGAAAAAGAACATCCGTCTGTTGAAGATCCGGTCCGATGCTTCCCTGGCAGCGCAGCATCGCCAGATAGGCGGGGGTTATCTCGTCCAGGACAAAGATACCTATTACCTCCGGTCCGAAGACCTCAAAACTGTTACGAAACGGGAACCGACGCAGGAAGAAATGGAAGCCTTGTTGTTCGGATGGCGGGTTGTAAAGCATGTGAAATCCAACGCAATCGTCTTCACAAATTCTTCCCGCATGCTGGGTATCGGTGCCGGGCAGACAAGCCGCGTGGATGCCGTAAAATGGGGGGCCATGAAAGCAACCCTGCCGCTGGAAGGAGCCGTGATGGCTTCCGATGCCTTCTTTCCTTTTCCGGACGGAGTGCAGGCTGCGGCAGAGTACGGGATACGGGCGGTTATTCAGCCCGGGGGATCCATGCGGGACTCCGAAGTAATCGATGCCGCCAACGAACAGGATATAGCCATGGTCTTTACCGGCATCCGCCACTTCAAACACTAAAAAAGATCTTTAATAGTCAGACAGTAAATGATGCTTTAGCCCTGAAGGGGCGTTCAGAAACTAGCCAGGGGCGTAAGCCCCTGGGATTCATCCCTAATCCCTAGGAAATAACGTAAAGTTCCCAGAACAATGAACTACTACAACTATTTCACCGAAATCGAAGAACATTTTGTCAAAAGACGCGGCAAGCACCTGCTCATTTCGCCGATGGACTGGGGATTGATTGCCGCGTGGCGGGATGCAGGAGTGCCGTTGCAGGTGGCGATTCGAGGCATAGACATTGCCATGGACGGCTTCTTCTCACGGCAGCGTCGCGGGAGTGCGAAAATAAACAGCCTTTGCTACTGCCACGACAGCGTTATGGAGGAATTCGCCCGACACCAGGAATCCCGAATTGGTGAAGCACGAACAAGGGTTCCGTCTGAGGCAGAAACCCAGGGGATTGAATCTCCCTCCGATTCACAGAATGAATCCGAAGTCGCGGAAGCCGCCGAATATCTATCCGCAATAATCCATGAAATAAAAATTCTTTCTGCGAAACAACGGTTGAGCGAGTTCGCTCTCGAAGGCATCCACCGCGTACAGGAAAGACTGGAAGAAATGCTGCAATCCCTCCGGACCGGCGCCCAGGCGGACCTGGAGGCCCTCGAACGCGACCTTGGCATCGTGGACACAATCCTGGTTGAGGCATTATGTTCCGACATTTCAGCCGAACAGACAACCGAATGGGAGAAGGAAGCGAAAACCGAACTGAAGGTTTATCGAAAGAAGTTGCCGAAAGAGTTGTATACGAAAATATACAATAATTTCATTCGGAGCAAAGTACACCGGAAATTCAATATCCGGGAGTTCAGTCTTTTCCGGTTGTAATCAGGGTCATCCGATTATTGGGAAGCAGACGGACTCGCAAGCCTAATCGAACCGGTGTGTTTCTCCCTGCCCGATTCGCAGTTGGAATCCAGCAGCGCCAGACATATAAATCCAGTAACTTTTATATTTAATTTTCAATCTTCAATCTTCAATCAAACCGGATGATACGATCGAATAGTATGACCTCTTTATTTGAAGTCGAGATCGAAAAACTCGTCTACGGAGGATCCGGGTTAGGCCGACACCGGGGGAAAGTGGTTTTTGTGCCGTACTCCGCCCCCGGAGACCTCTTAATGGTCCGGGCGGTCCAGGAAAAGAAAAATTATATCCGCGGAGAAATCGCGAAGATCCCGGTTCCCGGCCCCGGCCGGATCCATCCGGAATGCCCGCATTTCGGAATATGCGGCGGATGCCACTGGCAGCATCTGGCATACCCGCACCAGGTACAAGCAAAGCAGCGCATTCTCGAAGAAACTTTCCGTCATCGCTTCCCGCAGACACGCGACATCCCTGTCGGAATGAAAGCCTGCCCCCGGCCGATGGGCTACAGGTCCCGGGCCCGCATACAGGTCAGGAGCAATCGAGTCCGGCGGTCCGTCGGATTCTTTCGAACAGGATCCCATGCCGTTGAAGCTATTGATCGCTGTCCTCTGCTGCGCTCTCCGCTCAACCGTGCGCTCGATTCACTTCGGGACATCCGGCCGGATACGGTAACGGAAGCGGATATACGCGAGATCGATATCTTAGGCTCCTATGAAGAGGATACGTGGACAGCGACTCCCGTTAGAAGCGAAAAGGCCCCGAATACGGCGCATCCCGGCAAGGAAGAAGACACGGGCCCAACAGAGGACCTCCTGAAGCGGAAAGTGGGGAAATTTCTATACTCGGTTGCCCCCTCGGTATTTTTCCAGGCCAACGATTTTATGATTCCCGATCTTGTACAACTCGTACGGGAACTTGCGGGGGATACGCCCCGAAACGCCGCTGCAGACCTCTTTGCCGGAGTCGGCCTCTTTTCGCTCCCACTGGCATTTCATTTTAAATCGGTGGTCGCGGTTGAAAATTCTCAGGCGGCGTCCAGGCTATGCTCCGATAACGCCCGCGCGGCGGGAGCCGACTCTCTAAGAACCGTCTGCGCGGATGTCGATCGGTGGCTGGAATCCGCAAAGTCCGGCAATATGCCCGACATCGATCTCATCGTGCTCGATCCGCCACGTTCGGGCGCAGGGACGGGCGTGATGGCAAAAATTCGCGCCTTGTCGCCGGAAACAATTCTTTACGTGTCCTGCGACCCGCAGACCCTGTGTCGCGACCTCGCCTGTGTTCCCCGCGAAGAATACCGTATCGACCGGATAGAGGGTTTGGACATGTTCCCCCAAACCTACCATTTTGAAACCGTTGTTCGGCTGATCCGCCGGTAATATCCATACCGTTCCCCGTTCCCCGTTTCCCGTTCCCCGTTCCCCGTTCCCCATTCCCCGTTTCCCGTTTCCCGTTCCCCGTTTCCCGTTCCCCGTTTCCCGTTAAGGACCGTAAACGGGAAGGTGTGGATGCAAAGGGAATTATGTATATCGTCTGACAGCCGGAACAGAAGATTTTGCGAAAATACAGGATGCATGGTTGAAACATACCTGTCATGAAAGTATTGCGTCCAGCCACCCTGATTCGTCTCCAGTCCGACAGGCCGGTCGTAACCGTTACCCTGTTTTTCGCATCCGGCATCGGCCTCTCGTCGCTCTGCAACCGATATGAGTTTTGGGGACTCGCCGCGGCGGGTTTAATCCTGATTGCGGCTTCCTTTCTTTCATATCTCAGAAACAGGACGCTGTCAGCCTTCATTCTCGCTCAATCAGCCGTTTTATTGGCCGGAATGCTTGTGGGGCTCGCGCATCGTGACGGCTATGACGCACAGGATCTGCGCCGCCTGCTGTCCAGGCAGGAATTTCCAATCGGCGAACCGGTGCTTTTTGAGGCACGCATCACGGAAGGCAGTCCCCTGTTCGGGGAAGAGATCGAAGTCGTCGTAGAAATTCAACGTTTCCGGAAAAAGAAGGCATGGATCGCAGGAAAAGGCAAAGGCATCCTCCGCTTCACGATCCCGGATTCCTTCGATCGCAGGCCGCTGCAAGATTCTTTAGCGCCGGGAACCGCATTAATATCATGGGCTGTATGGAAGATTCCCCGGAATTTTGAAAATCCGGGATCGAACGACAGGGTCTCGTCCCTGGCACGTCGCGGCATTTTCCTGACGGGCAGGGTCAAATCTCCAAGGTTGATCGAATCCATATCGCAGGAATCATCCAACCCGTTGATACCTTTAGTTAATTCCATTCGCAGCCGGGTACGCGATACCCTGGAACCGGTCCGCAAAACGGGAGACAGGCGGGCGGCCGCGATTATGGCCTGCCTGCTGATCGGGGACCATTCGGCGTTAGATTATGAAACCCGGGAAATATTTCAGAATGCAGGATCCTTTCACATATTGGTCGTTTCGGGACTCCACGTCGCCTGGATTGCGGGGGCCTGGCTCGTTTTGGCCAAATGCATGCGGATGCCGGAACGCCTCCGGTATTTGACGGCTGCCGGAATTATCCTTTTATATGCGTGGACGGTCGGATTCCAGGCCGGAATCACCCGCTGCCTGTGGATGTTCCTCCTGTATCTGACCGGCCGGCTGATCCTGCGCACGACCGACGCCGTAAACATAATTTTTTCCGCCGCACTGATCCTGCTCTCCGCACATCCGGATCGGCTGTACCAGACAGGCTTTCAACTTTCTTTTCTCTCAGTTTCGGCGATTGCCCTGACTGCCGTACCTGCCATCAACCGCTGGCTGCAGCCCGTACTGCAGCCCCTTAAAAATGCAGGGAACCCGGACCGCATGTTCCTGGAACCGGCACCCGGCTACAGACTGGGCAGAAGGCTGCGGACACAATTCGAACTTTTTGCGGAATGGGCAAGCGACACTCTTCCCTTCGGCGTCTCCGGAATACTGTTCTTCATATCGCGCCTTGCAGCCTATTCAGGAATCGCTCTCGGCAGCATGATTCTGCTTTCGATTGCGGTACAGATATGGATTGCGCCCCTGATCGCGTTCCATTTCAACCGTATAAGCTGGATTGCACCGCTGTCGAATCCGATAATCGTCCCCCTTGCTTCCCTTACACTGGCATCCGGCATATTGGCCGTCACGGCATCCGGCATAGCCTTCTGCGGATCGGCGCCGGTACGATTTGCCGAAGGTTCCGCATCCCTTCTCCTCAATTTGACGGAGTATATCAGCGGTATCCCCGGCGCCTGGCAGCGTTGTCCGACGCCACCCGCGACAGCGATTCTGGCCGGAATTCTTTTGTTATTCCTATGGAAATTTTTCCAATGGAAACGGCCCTGGGTTCCCTGTGGTTTCAGTATTATCCTGCTCGCGGTCACATCGCTCGGATCCACGAATTTCTCAAGAAACATCCTTTATAAAATTCGTGCGACAATACAACCTGTAGAAACAGATCAGGGGCCAAAATGCAGTTCACGATTATCGCTGACATTCCTGGATGTGGGCGAAGGCGATTCCATAATCATTCGCTTCCCTGACGAACGCCTCTGGGTGCTCGATGCCGGGGGGCTTCGACGCGTATCTTCAGGCGAAAACGCCGTCGACGGTTTCGATATCGGGGAGGCCGTTGTCAGCCGATACCTCTGGCACAAGTGGGCCGGGAATCCGGACCGTGTCATCCTATCTCATACCGACATCGACCACGCCGGGGGAATTCCGGCCCTGCTCAGAAATTTCAAGGTGGGCAGACTTGATTACCCGCGATGCAAGATGGATTCAATTCTATCGGGCATCCTGAGGATTACACGGCAACGAAGGGTGCCGGCAACCCCCGTAAACGCAGGCATGGAAGAAAAAGTCGGCCCCGTCACCGTTCGCATTCTACACCCGCCGTCCCATCCGGCGAGACCTTCCACCAATGATAATTCGACTGTCCATGCCTTGTCCTTCAGGCATTTCAGGGCCCTTTTAACGGGAGACCTGGAAAAACGCGGAGAAGCGGAATTGCTGGCCCATCCCGCAAGCCTGCGCTGCCTTTTGTTGAAGGTCGCCCACCACGGCAGCCGGTCGGGAACGTCATCCGCCTTTCTCGATGCGACCCAACCCCGATGGGCGGTCGTATCCGCAGGATACGACAATCCTTTCGGCCACCCTTCGCCCGATGTCCTGCATCGACTGCACCGGCACGGCGTGCGGGTCTATCAAACGTCGAACGAAGGAGCCGTAACCTTCACTACCGACGGCGTAGCGTATGAGATACGGAGTTACATTAGCGGACTGCTCGAGAGTGGTAGGCTGGAATAAAAACCGTGCTAACGTGTGAACGTGCTAACGTACTAACGTGCTAACGTGAAAAACAAGGTGCCGGGGTTAGGATATTTGACGGATAAATGGGGGAGGATACGAAATTCCTACAATGATGTTGACGTAGTGAAGAGCTGGATTGAGCCGCCAGCCGGGCTCTCTATGAGTGAATGGGTGCCGGAAGGCGCATCAATTGTGGAGAAAAATATCAAAAGATCAGGGGGTAGTATAGGAGAAGCGATCGCGCGTGCTTATTCCATAGAGGAGTTGCTGGTTCCGGACCGGCTAAATCGAGTTCTAACACTCATACGCTTATCATTCAAACATCCAGGGTACATCATTCATTTGGAGGATAGGAATCCTAGAATTACTCTGCTCCTGCTTTTCGCTTTGAAAGAAAACTGTAAGGATATGAAGTTGAAGGAGAAAATCAGAGACACTGAAAAATATATAAATTCGCAGGCGGCCAATCTCAATAAAAATCGCGAGTGATTTGTTCATTGAATTTGAATCCGTCCATTAACGAACCTGATCCAGCTTTCTCAGTCAGAAACGATTACAGGGATATATCGAATTCGCCAATCGAGAAAGCACTGCATCTTATAGCGTTCGCACGTTAGAGGTTGGACGTTTGACGTTAAACGTCTCACGTTGGAACGTTTTACCTGCACCTGTATTGAATAGAAACGTTTCAACGATCTTTTTGTTTTTAACGTGTAACCTGCAACGTTCAACGTGCAACGGTACTAGGATGAGCGACTCATGATGGTCTTCATGTACTGCGCGCGTTCGAATGCCGTGGGATCCGCGCAATTCTTCTGGCTCATGCTGCCCTGCATCTGCCGTACGGACTGGTAATCGTGCTCCGAGAGCCAGTTGCTCATTTCCGTTTCGATTTGCCGGATCGATTCCAGTCCGTTTTTCATTAACACGGAACAGAGCATCGTAATACTGGCGCCCGCCATCAGCATCTTTATAGCATCCTGAGCGGTATGAATGCCGCTCGTTGCGGCCAGATCGGCCTTGACGCGCCCGTATAAAACGGCTATCCAGCGCAGCGGCAGCAGCATATCCTGGGCCGTGCTCAGGTTTACTCCGGTTTTGACTTCCAGGGCTTCCAGGTCGATATCAGGCTGGTAGAACCGGTTGAACAGCACCAGGCCGTTCACGCCCGTCTGATCCAATCGCCTGGCCATGTTGGACATATTGCTGAAAAAAGGGCTCATCTTCAGGGCGATTGGGATATGGATCACGGATTGAACGGCTTTGACGATATCGATGTAATCCTGCTCGATCTCGACAGAAGTCCGGTCCATTTCCGTCGGAATGAAGTAGACATTGAGTTCCAGGGCATCCGCGCCCGCCTGCTCAATTTTTTTGGCGTAATCCACCCATCCTCCCAGGGCGCTGCCGTTCAGGCTTGCCATAATCGGGATTTGAACCGACTCCTTCGCTTTCCGTATTTTATTCAGATATTCTTCGGGCCCTGTAACAAATTCAGCCGGTTTCGGGAAAAAGGTCAGGGCTTCGGGAAAACTGTCGGTCCCGTACATCATGCGAGCCTGTACTTCTTCCAGTTCGCCCTTTACCTGTTCTTCGAAAAGAGAATGCAGAACCACGGCCGAAGCGCCGGCATCTTCCATGCGCTTGATTCCGTCAATTTCATTTGAAAGCGGCGAAGCCGATGGAACCAGTGGCGTGCGAAGATTTAATCCCAGGTACCTTGTAGTCAAATCCATAATTCGCTCTCCCTATTGCGTATGATTTCTAACCCGACCAGCATCAGAACTTCGACATTTATAGGTTAACCTGTTCGAATTTGATTAAAAAGAGTAAATACCGGTCGGATTCCGATCCGCCGAAACAAATGGCCTTCTTATGGGAAAACGATTCCGGCGTACCGGTCGGAAAATTTGGCATTTCGCGACCGGAGTTTGCATGGAAGAATCCGGAAAAAGGGAAAAAGAAATGCCGCCGGACCAAAAGAATGCGAAGAAATGTTATAATTGCCTAAATTGAACCCCAGAAAGCGTCCGGGCATCTAAATATTTGTAAAAGCTGCAAAAGGCATTTAAAGAGGCGCAGATATGCTTAAAACAAAAAAGCCCTTTTCGGTATTAATAATCCTGGCGTTATCCATAACTGCGATATCATCGGGCGCTGCCCGGGAATCCGAAAACGCCGCGGAAACAGAATATGGAATCACCGTCCCTGAAGGAACTATTATCCCGATTATGATAACCGCCTACTTGAATACGAAAAACAGCCAGGCAGGAGACATCGTCTATGCTTCGACCATGTACCCGATCTGGATACAGCAGCGGCTGGCAATACCCAAAGGTTCCGAAATCAGAGGGACGCTGACCGAAGTCGTTCGACCGGGAAGAATTAGTGGAAAGGGACGGCTGGTAATCCGTTTCGACGATATTCTGCTTCCCAACGGGGTAAAACGCGACTTAGTGGCGACTTTTCGCGGCATCCATGGTCCGGGAGATGAGAAACTGGAGCGCGAATCGGAATCTGTAAGCACGGGATCCTCCAAAGGAGAGGACGTGGGAACGATCGTAAGCACCGCCGCAGCGGGACTTTCCATAGGCACCATCGTAGGGGCTGTTTCAGGCCGGTACGGCAAAGGAATGGCGATTGGAACAGGAGCCGGGGCCGCGGCGGGCGTCGCCCAGGTCCTGCTTACTCGAGGGAAAGACCTTGTCGTCGAACCGGGCACGCAGTTCGACCTGGAATTGCTGAAATCCATGGAGTTCTCCTATTATGAACTCCAGTTCACCAACAGCGAACTGAACGATGCCCGAAGGTCCGCGCAGGACGCAAACCGGAGACCGCGCTACAATGCGCCCGATGACGGCAACCGGCGTTCGCGGTCGCTCCCGGGGATAGGACTCCCTATTCCATTCTAGCCCGCATTTCCCTTAGAATCTTCCAAACAGACCCTTCCCTGTTTTTTAACACGACCTCCGTATGCATTTACAGGTTGATTCTATAAGCCACCTCGGTAAGAATATCGCCCATGGATGCTGTAATTGTAGCTAGGATAGCCAAGGAAACCGCCATACCTGAAGCCTCGGTCTCGGCAACGGTCGATCTCTTTGAAAAAGGGGCGACCGGCCCTTTCATCGTCCGCTATCGCAAGGAAATTACCGGCGGACTGGACGAAACGAAAGTGCGCTTAATCCAGGAGCGGATGGATTACTATCGGGAAGTTCGGGATAAAAGGGCGGCCCTGCTGAAATCACTGGAGGACCAGGGAAAACTAACCGACGAGATCCGCACGCGAATAGAAAGCTGCCTGACGAAGGTCGAGCTTGACGACCTGCACCAGAGGTTTCGATCCAGAAAGAAGACCCGGTCCTCGGAAGCGATGGAAAAAGGTCTGGAGCCGCTGGCCGAGTATTTCTGGAACCAGGACCCGGATGCATGGAGCGTGGAGGAGCACCTCAAGGTTTTCGTCGACGCATCCAGGGAGTTGTCCACACCGGAACAGGCGCTTCAAGGCGTTGTGGACATAATCGCCGAATGGATCGGAACCAATTTCGAATACCGCCGTGCATTGCGCGAGATGCTGGAGCGGGACGGATATGTAATATCCAATGTCGTACCGGCCAAAGTGAACCAGAAGACGAAGTACAACATGTATTATGAAAGGCGCGAATCCGTGACAACGATTCCGTCGCACCGGATCCTGGCGATTCGGCGGGGCTGCAAGGAAGGGATTCTCATCTCATCGATAGAGGGCGACCATACAAAAGCCCTGGAATACCTGCTCTCTTCCGTCATCAAGGACCGGGAATCCATTTTCGCTCCGGTTCTTGAAGCGGCAGTCCGTGAAAGCTATTCCCGCATCCTGAAACCTTTGATCGAAACGGAAGTTCGAACCCAGTTGAAGGAACGGGCGGATCTCGCCGCTATCCGCGTATTCCAGGAAAATCTTACGAACCTGCTGCTTTCCCCGCCGGCCGGCCCCATAATTGCTATGGGATTGGATTGGGGCAAGGACGAAGAATGCAGCGTGGCGGTCGTAGACGAATCCGGCGCCTTTCTGGAAGGGGGGAAGGTCCGCTTCACCAGGCAGCGCAAAGCCCGCCAGAGCAGGAACGAAAACGCATCCCCCGACAAAAAGGAAACGTTGACCGGATCGACCGCTTCCGATCCCGTACCTTCGGCAGCGGACCCAATCCCCGCAATCGATGATGCGGCCGCGAGCGAAATCCCGAAAGCCGATCCGTCCGGAGACTCTCAAAATACCGATTCTTCTTCAGTCGCGACCCAGCCGGGAAACCCGGTCGAACCCTCTACAGATGAAGTCTCACCCCCGGCTGAAACCATGCCCCCGACGGTCGATCAAACCGCCACTGCCGTCGATGAAGCACCGGTCCGCACCGAAACGAAACAGGAAACTCCCGCCGAAAAAGACGCCGGCGAATCCGCTCCTTCCGCAACCGATTCGTTCGTCGCTCCAGGCGCTACGGAACCGGCATCATTCGAAACAAAGCCGGATGCCCCTGCTGAATCGACGGATTCCGGGTTCATGCCATCATCGGAGGAGGAGTCTGCCGCAGCCGATGACGGGGCGTCGACCGAGCCAGAAACGAAACAGGAAACTGCTACCCCGGCGGACGGGCCCGAATCCGAACCCCTGCCGGATACTCAAACCACCGCTCCGGCCGATTCTGAATCGGTTCCGACGCAGGAAGAAACGACAGAACCGACCGAAACATCCGAATCTGAAAAATCCGCGCCGCCTGTAGAACCGGTACCGGACACCGCGGCCTCGTCCAAACCGGAATCGAATCCGCAGGATGCAGTACTCACGGACAAACCGCCCATTGAGCCCCTGCACATTCCCGCAAAAGATGAAGCGGCCGCGTCACGGGAAGACAGCGCGCAAAAACCGGAAAGGGAATTCGAGTCAGCGCGCGAAACTCTTAAAAATCTGATCACCAAACACAGGGTGCGCGCACTATCCATCGGAACCGGACCCCGGGCGCGGGAACTGGAATCCGTCTTAAGACGCATTGTCGCCGAAGAAAACCTCGGAGACATTCTCATTGCCGCAGTGAACGACGCCGGAATCGCCATCTATTCCTCTTCACGCATAGCCCGCGAAGAATTTCCCGACTGGAATCCATCGGCGCGCTGCGCCGTAAGCCTTGCACGCAGGCTCCAGGATCCGCTCGCGGAACTGGTAAAAATCGATCCCAAATTGATCGGGGTCGGCCAGTATCAACATGACGTAGACCAGAAGGAACTGCACAGGAAACTGCTGCGCGCCGTGCAATCCTGCGTCAACAAGGTTGGCGTCAATGTCAATACGGCGGGAGAATCCCTGCTTCGCTATGTCTCGGGTCTTAACGATAAAATCGCACGAAGAATTACCGCCTACCGTAAAAGCAAAGGGGCCTTCCCCTCCCGGGAATCCATTCCCACCGCAGTAGGCATGGACGCGGCCGTCTACGAGCAGGCCGCCGCGTTTTTACGCATTCCGGACGGGGAAAACCTGCTTGACCGCACCGCCGTACATCCCGAATCCTACCCGATCGTGGAAAAAATGGCTGCATCGCTGGGAATCGGCATCGGCGAACTGATTCGGAACAGAGAGAAGATTATATCCCTTAAACTTGAGGATTTCGTAACGGATACCGCCGGGATCCCAACCCTGAAAGACATCCGGGAAGAATTGTTGAAACCCGGCCGAGATCCGAGAAAAACCTTCAAGCTTCCCAAATTCCAGGCCGATGTAACAAGTATGTCCGATCTTAAAACGGGCATGACGCTGGAGGGTATCGTTACCAATGTTACTAATTTCGGGGCTTTTATAGATATCGGAGTAAGACAGGACGGTCTGGTCCATCTCAGCCAGATGTCGAACCGCTTCATCCGCGATCCC
>JAFGTD010000245.1 GCA_016934295.1 Acidobacteriota bacterium | reverse complement strand
GTTTCATAACATCCTCCATCTAACAGTATTTACTGAGCTTTATTGGCCGCAAATACATTAAGCTTAATCCTCGGACAGAATTCAATCTTTAGATCCTAATCCTTACATGGGGCCCACGGACCGCCTTGATTCCAATCTCGGCACATCCGTGTGTCATTTCCTTTTTCAACCTTATCGCAGTTACGACCTTTGATGTGCGGATTTAAAAAACCAGGTTGTTCCGCACTGGTCGATTTGATTTCAACATCTTGGCGGAGCGAAATTCGCAAATTGAATTGTTCGGGATTCCCTTGTTTATCTAGCTTAACGTCAATCACAGAAAGAGTTATTTCAAATCCTCGAAGCCTGAAATGCCGTAACAAACCGTATTCCGGATAATTTGCACACGCGCCAACGAGATCGTTCAGGTGAAATTGACCACGTGTGTGCCAGGGAGGCGAATCGTCTTCCGCAAGAAGACTAGACTCTGTTTCTGTGCCTCCATCATTTAAAATACATGTGAGAGGACTGACGTAATTAATATTCAAATCATCAGATAGACTGGCGGTGTATTCATTACTGCCGCCCCTGCAAACAAGAAGATATTTAATATTTCCATTTATATCTGTTAGTGGTTTCACATATTCAATCGGTTTTCCATCTGCATAGGCCAATAATTCTTCATCGAATTCTTTCATTACCGGCCATGAGGTATCATCAGCAGAACAGATACTTGAGAAAAAAATTAAGAATAGGATCAAAAGTGGTTTCATCATTTTTTCCGTTGGGCTTTTAGATGGGATATTATCGACTGTCTCACCCTTTGAAGCAAGTCCGATGGAGCTGACGCATTGGACGCCCATCTTTGTGGTTCTTTTGCCGGGATTCAGGCAGCACTTACCATGCACTTACGAAGTACAATCCATATCGGATTCAGTCTATGCGCAAAATGTATTTTATTGATTTAAATGTATTTAAATGGTACGCCTGGCAGGACTCGAACCTGCGGCCCACGGTTTAGGAAACCGTTGCTCTATCCACCTGAGCTACAGGCGCACTGGCTTGAAGATACAGGATTTACGGGAAAATTCCAATCCATAAAATTCGTCATTTTATACCGCTTGTACCGAATTTGTGCCGTTTTTTGAGCCTTCCAGGACCCTCAAAACAGCCCGGGCAGCGGGTTGTGGACTAAATTTGGCATATTACATATATCAAAGAAAGTTGATCAAAATTCGTTCAATATAAAACAGGTTTCTTTTAGATAAGGGATTAAAATGAGCACTAACATTGGGTTAATTCCAGTGTTCACAAGAATAATTGGTCCGCCCCCAACTGTCTTATCAGCGCCCCAATCGCATACTACTCGGTGCACTCAAAGCTGTCGGCCCTGTTCTCGTCGCCGCCCTTGTAACGCGCCACGAGAGGGTACGGACAAATCGGTCTTGATACGCCCGGAAAAGCTCTGCCAGTCGCCTCGATTGAATCCGGCGCAATTCCTTCTTCCACCCAGGCCATGATTGTTTCGAGCTTGTCAAACCGGTCCGTAGCCTTACCGCCCGAGCAATGCTCCATGCCGGGAATAAGAAACAGCCGCACAGAATCACGAATAGACTCGCCGTTGACACGGACTACCTCATCGTACCAATCGGCAAGCACGCTGGAGGCCATGCCCTGATCGGAAAGTCCGTTATAGACGATCATTTTCCCGTGACCGGCGAACGTCGATAGGAACGGGGAATCAGCATCGCTCATCGCTCCCGTATGGCGGGTACGCTCTACATCGCGATCAAAATCGAAGTCCAGGGGATCCAAGTCAGGATCCGGAGGCGTCAGTTGATAATTGGCCATATTCGTTAAACCAAGTGTTGCGTCGGCAGCATCCCATTCCCCGGTGCCGGAGGAGCCGATATGCATGCTCCGCCAGGATCCGGCAATGCCGGTGTCATAGTTAAAAGAGTTGTAAAGCGGCGTCCCGTCACTCGTGCGCGGGCCGGAGTACATATCCCGCAATGCAACCACTTGCGCCTCCGTGAGACAGCTGTCTGTCTTTTCAGCTTTGCAGGTCAGAACCCCGGGATCAAAGTCGCAGCCTTGCCAATCATTGATCATACCATCAGCGAGGCCGTCCATTGCGTCGCATCGCTTAAGAACGGCTTCAGCCACCAGGCGTAAATCGCCGTCTGAAAAGGAACGCGAAATAATGGGGCGCCCGTTGTCATCCTTTGGCGCAATACGGGCAGCCACCCGGAGTTGCCACATTTGGTTAACAGTCATCCTGGAGAATCTAATAGACGGATCGCCGGAAACGATACCATCAAAATAGAGCGGAAAACGCTGAGAAGCCATCAACCCCTGGCGTCCCCCATTTGAACAACCCAATAAATACGAGTACTTTGGCGCAGCGCCATAATAGTGCTCGACCAGTTCTTTGCCCTTCAGCGTGACTTTGTCCAGCGCGTTATAGGCATAGTCAATACGGGCTTGCTGGTCGACTCCATAGGAGGCATCCATCATCGAGCCACGGTGTCCTCCATCCGTGCCAATAACGGCAAAACCGCGCGCCAACGCCGAGGGGCTGACTGTACCGAAAATATCACCCAGAGCGGGCGGAAGTTCGCCATCCATTCCACCTCCACCCTGGAAAACAAAGCGGTTGTTCCAATCTGTCGGCATGCGCAGATCAAAACCCAGACCGAACTTACGGCCGCCTGCACCTGTACGGGGATTGAGCATACCCTGAACCAGACAATGCTCAGGAAGTGTCGCACCCGTGCTCACCGGTCCCGGCGCAGGACCGGCGGGAACAATCTCCGCTTTTTCGACCACAAATCCTGGCGCTGCAAGGTCCGCAATAGCCGCGCATTTCGAGGTTTTCGCAGTTATATCTGCTCCGAATGTCACCGCAATGGGAGGCGCGGCGACCAGCATCGCGCCAATTAACCCCCGCCCCATGGGGGTCCGGAAAAGCAAATTCCTAAATAAATTCGATTTAAAAGCCATATGAGTCACTCTTTCTATGTTAGGACAATCTAGTACGGTGCAATATCACCGGCAACCTTTTTAAGAAGTGCCCCCTGCTCCTGGGATGGAAGGAAGGAAACGGGTTCAGGCCAGGCACTCGTCTGCACGATAACGACATGTCGGGCAGGATTAGATGTGTAAAAGAATGCGTCGCTTTGGGCGCCAATCTTCTTCCATAACTTTTCCTGTGCATATTCATTCAGGCGCTTTCCCGTCACCTTCTCCAGCAGAAGACCCAATACCTGAGTATTTATGCTTTGATATTCAAACCTGGTAACGGGTGGAGTGTCTGTCGGCCGTATTGATTTTGCATAGTCTTTGAAGGAGGGATTGCCTGTAAGCAACGCTGCGCCAATCAACGCGGCTCCCGATTTCGGATCCCTGTAATTTTCTATAACGATTCAGCAGTCTCCTTCAATTTCTTTTCAAGTGCCGGCCACCTGGAAAATGCAACGAAAAGCGGCAGCACGATATCTCCAAATGGAACAAGCATTAAAAGTCCCAGGGGACCGCTGAACCCAATCCTGGAGCAGATCTTCCAGAAAGCGATCACCTTAAGAGTCGCTACCAACAAGATAAAAGGGATGACTATAAAAAAAATTATAAGCAGCGGCGCTATTTCCGGATGGTTCATGATGGGAATGTCCTCTCGTTAAATTTTTAAATTCTTCAAAAATTGCCAGTTATAACAATAAACCAACGGCAGTGAAAAATATTCATGAATTTTGAAGATAAAGTGAAATTAAGAAAGATGATGCCGGGCTCTACCTTTATCCAATTATGAATTTATGGTAATTGTCGGAATGAATAATGGTAAAGCCGGCCTGCGGATAGCTTTCTTTCCATGCCCTGGGTGATGCCGGAGTTTTTTTGGGCGACCACTTGAATTCATAGCCATGCAGTGTGCCGCCATATTCCTCAACGAGATCGATTTCCTGTTTGTCGTAGGTCCGCCAGAAATACATATTGGCATGTTGGAATTGATACGTACGGCATTTCAATCGTTCAATGAACATGAAATTTTCCCATAAAGCGCCGATGTCATTACGCAAATCCAATCCGTTAAATTGAGCGATAATTGCGTTGCGGATGCCGTTGTCTACAAAATAATATTTTGACTTGTTTGTTATTTCTTTGCGCAAATTACGGCTGAATCCGCCCAGACGAATAACGACAAATGCCTTTTCCAGTAAATCCAGGTACCTTTGGACGGTTTTGACGTCTGTGCTTAGCTGTTTGGCCAACTCATTGAAGGAAACCTCATTGCCTACTTGAAAGGCTAACAATTTCAACAAATCAAGCAGCGTTCTGGAACTTTTTACGCGATCGAATGCCAGAATATCCTTCAAAAGGTAGGAATTGGCAATCTCGGTCAAAACTTCAATTCGCATCTTTTGATCGACCGCCGTAAGCACTTCAGGGTAAGTTCCAAATACCAGAAAATCTGCCAGCTTTTCCTGTAATTCAAACCTGTTGAATGACGATAACAACTCAGACTGCGCCATAGGGTATAAGCTCAGGGTATGCTTGCGGCCCGTCAACGGTTCTCCAACCTGCCCGGCCAGTTCAAAAGAAGAGGAGCCGGTCACGATAATCCGAATGCCCGGCACTTGATCGGCGATGATTTTCAACCCCATGCCAATGTTTGGAATATTCTGTGCTTCATCGATTGCTAACAGTTCGTATCCTTCGACATAGGGTAGAATACGGTTGAAATCCTGTGAGCTTAATATTTGCTGAGTCCGAATATTGTCGCCGGAGTCCAGTTTAAATTTGTAATCCGTTTTACCCAGGAATGACTGCAGGAGAGTGGTTTTACCTACCCTCCTGGGGCCATAAATCACCAAAACCTTGTTGGCCTGTAAATAAGCATCCAGTGGTTCATAGGTACGTTTGAACATGATGGCATTATAGCCCAACTCCATAAATTTATCAAATTATATGGAGTTGGGGCCCATAGATTAATATGAATCTCAGAGGAATGTGTTTCCTGATTATCTGTGTCAGCTGTACAATCCTGCGTGTCCCACGGTGTAGTGAAAAATGGGTTTTGTAACGTTCCTAACCGTCAGCGGCCCATGCTCCACTCCCTCGGGAATAATGGCCGCGAAGCTTTTGTTTATTTTATATCGCTCCCCCTGCACCCACAGTTCTACTTCGCCGTGCAGGTTATGTATGTCGTCGAAATCAGATCCGAAAAAGGCAATTATTTCCGGGAAAGGATGTGTATGCGCGTCCACAAAGGTTACATCCTGTCCTTTGAGTCCGGACCGCTCTTCCGGCCGGATCCATGACGTTTCGGCATGAAAGCCGGATCCCGGCACAACCTCGCTGTCAATATGCGCCACACGGTGAATAAATGCATCCGGGATTTTCTTCCTGAACGCGGGAGTTTTGCGGCCGGCCTTGTCGCCGAAAACAAAGTACTTGCGTATGTTTTTTTCGCCGGCGTACTTTCCACTCCTGTCGCCGACAACGGTATGTTCATAGGAGGATGTGTAGCCCATGCTGAAATGGAATATCGGTTTGTCCTGCCGCTTCGTATTTAAAGGACAGTGTTTCATCCCGGCGGGAATATGAACGATGCAGCTTTTGTCGAAAGTCACGGGCTGGTCTTCGAGCCAGAATTCCATTTCGGCGCCCAGGTCGGAAGGGTCGTCAAAATTGCTGCCGAAAAAAGTAAAAAGCTCATCAAAGGGGTGTATATGCGGCTGTGGCCCGAGTTTGACGCCGGGTTTGAGATTCTTCATTATTTCGGCCGCCTTTTGCGTCGCTTTGGGGCTGACCATATCCTGCGGGAAAAACCAGAGGCACTCGGAATAAAAGGTTCCGGGGCTCACCTCGCCGTCTATATACAGCACGTGTTCCATGGAGCGATTTTCGCCGGGGATGTATTCGGCGAGAGGCGT
>JAFGTD010000244.1 GCA_016934295.1 Acidobacteriota bacterium | reverse complement strand
TGCGGTCCCGGTACACATTCGAAGTGCTGATATTGGTCATTGAAAAATTTACCTCGAATTGCTCAATTAGGTTTCGACGTGCCTTAGGAGGGAGCGGCAGTCAGGAGGGCGGAAGGTGGAAGGCGCACCTGGACCCTTCCCCGCCTGAAAGCGCATGCGTTTTTCCGTCTGTATCCCCGAATCTGAAGGTCTGTGCACTGGGACCTCATATTGGGGTTGCCTGACCGTCGCAGGCCTGTTGACTGCAACAGGCCGATACGACAGAACAAAATCGAGCGTGCAGAGCGGTCTGTAGAACTCGCATCTGCACGCAGACGCGGATGAATAAATGCCGCTATTTAATCTCGACAGTGGCGCCGGCTTCTTCGAATTTCTTCTTAATCGTTTCGGCCTCTTCCTTAGGTACGCCTTCCTTAATCGGCTTCGGCGCTCCTTCCACCAGGTCTTTGGCTTCTTTCAGGCCGAGGCTGGTTACTTCGCGGACAGCCTTGATAACGTTGATCTTCTTCTCACCGACAGCACTGAGAATTACATCAAATTCCGTCTTTTCCTCAGCCGCCGGGGCCGCTTCGCCGCCTCCGGCTGCGGCGCCTGCAACCGCCATCGGCATTGCCGCTGCGGCACTGATGCCGTACTTTTCTTCCAGGCTTTTTACCAGATCAGAAATATCCAGCATTGTAGCCTGATCGATCCATTCCAATACTTCGTTTTTTGTAATCGCCATCTTAAACTCCTATAAGATTGGTATAGAAAATTGCTGAACTTGACCGAGCTCCCTATTTTTGAATCTGTTTTAAAACCAGGTTCAAATCTCTTACCGGGGCTTTCAAAACCATACCTAGTTTCTGCAAAGGCGCTTTGAGGATGAAGGCCAATTTGCTCAAAAGAACCTCCCGTGAAGGCATTGCGGCGAGTGCCTGGATCTCGCTTGCAGGAACAACCCTGCCTTCAACCAGAGCCGCCTTAAACTGAAAGTTGGGATTCGATTTACTGATTTCGTTCAGAACCTTGGCCAGCCCGACGATATCTTCCTGATGATAGGCTACGGCGGTGGGTCCCTGAAAATGTTGCTCAAGCTGCTCCATGTCGGTCTGCTTGGCGGCCAACATTGCCAGGGTATTCTTGACAACGACATAACATCCATCAATTTCCCGAATCTTTCGACGCAGTTCTGTCGCTTCGACAACCTTCACTCCGCGATAATCAATGAGGAAGGCGCTTTGTATGGATCGGAACGTTTCGTTTAGTGATTCTATCGTCTGTTGCTTTTCTGTTCTATTCATGAGAAACAACCTTGTGGGTATTTCACCCGACTATTCAAAGTATCCTTCGGGGAATGCATATGATCCCCGTGTAAAAGGGTCGTCCGGCAAAATCAGGCGCGGACGCCGATGGAATTCTCGTCCACCCTGATTCCAGGACTCATTGTAGAAGAAATAAAAATACTCCGTATATACTTACCCTTGCTGCTCGCGGGTTTCGCGCGAACAACCGCATCGATCAGGGCCTGAACATTTTCGTATAAATTCTTTTCGTCAAATTGAATTTTCCCGCACGGAGCATGGATGATCCCGGTTTTATCGACGCGGAATTCAACCTTACCGGCTTTGATCTCTTTGATGGCCTTTGCAACCTCGAAAGTAACCGTCCCTGTTTTCGGATTCGGCATCAGACCCCGCGGACCGAGTATCTTCCCCAATTTCCCGACGCTGCGCATCATGTCAGGGGTGGCGACAACCGCATCAAAATCCAGCCAGCCGCCGGCAATCTTTTCCACGATATCATCGCCCCCGACCTCATCGGCGCCGGCTTCCTCGGCTTCTTTCACCTTTTCACCGGAAGCAATGGCCACTACCTTCTTGCTTTTGCCCAGCCCATTCGGAAGAACTACCGTACCTCGGACCATCTGATCGGCATGCTTCGGATTGACTCCAAGCTTCATGGATAATTCAACCGTCTCGTTGAATTTGGCAAAAGCGATATTCTTCAACATAGGCACGGCTTCATCGAGCCTGTAGAGTTTATCCTCCCGGGAATCGGCAGCCTTTTTATAATTTTTCCCCGTCTTAGGCATTCCATACACCTCATTATTTTAGAGCCGGTTCCAAGCAGAAACCGAACCCGACCTACTTTTCGACTTCCACTCCCATACTGCGGGCGGTGCCCATAACGATTTTTTCAGCAGCTTCGATATCGGATGCATTGAGATCGGGCATTTTAAGCTGTGCGATCTCACGGATGTCCTTCATCGTAACTTTGCCGACTTTCGATTTATTCGGCTCTCCGGATCCCTTGGCGATATTGGCAGCCTTTTTAAGCAGTATCGCTGCCGGCGGCGTTTTTGTGATGAAAGAATACGTACGATCGGCGTACACCGTCACAACAACCGGGATGATAAGCCCGTCCTGCTTAGCGGTCTTCGCATTAAACGCCTTGCAGAAATCCATAATATTGAGCCCATGAGGACCCAGCGCAGATCCAACAGGCGGAGCCGGGGTTGCCTTGCCTGCCGCCACCTGCAGTTTGATGTTTGCTATAATCTTTTTCGCCATCGAACAACTCCATTGAAACCGGGATCTCGACACTTGCACCGGGGGGCAGCAATACTGCGGCACGCCCTTCCGCCATCGATCTCAAATCCGAATTAAACCTTTTCCACCTGTTCGGTTTCCAACTCCACAGGGGTTGCGCGCCCTAAAATCGTAATAGTCACCTTCAGGGTGTTTCTATCCGGATTGACGTCTTCGACTGTTCCGGTAAAGTCTTTAAAAGGTCCGTCGTTGATCTTGACGGTATCGCCCCGATCGAATGTAAATTTCGGTTTCGGCTGCTCCGCCGTTACGGAGACCCGGTTTACAACCTCGTTTATCTCCTCTTCCGTAAGAGGGGTGGGTTTTTTGCCGGTACTGATAAATCCCGTAACTTTCGGGGTGCCACGCACGATATGCCAGGCTTTATCCGTCATATCCATTTCGACCAGGATATATCCCGGAAATGTCAGCTTCGTGGTAACCACTTTTTTCCCGCCTTTTGTCTCTACGACATCTTCAGTGGGAATTAAAATCTGTCCGATACACTCCCCGAGTTCATAAGCCTGTATACGGTTCATCAGGCTTTCCGCAACCTTGCGTTCATACCCGGAGTAGGTGTGAATGATGTACCACTTCTTGGAATTATCCATTCTTCCGCTTCAGGATTGTGCCGACATCGCACGAAAAAGGTAGTTCATTCCAGTGTTAATAATTTGATCTACCAAAAATAAGAATCCGCCGAAAAATAGTACAGCCAAAATCACAACGGCAGTTGTACCGGTTACTTCGCGACGCCCCGGCCAAGAAACGTTATTCATTTCTTTCCGGGTATCCTTAATGAATTCGATCTTATTACGAAACGATTTTCCTACTTTTCCAAGAAAATCCGCCATCGTGCAACTCCATGGCTATGGAACAATCAGTATTGAATTATTCTCAGCCAACATGGTGCTTGTAAACTGGCAGGCCAGGAGGGACTCGAACCCCCAACATGCGGTTTTGGAGACCGCCGCTCTACCAATTCGAGCTACTGGCCTATGCATTCCTTCGGCTTCTCTGTTGCAGCACAATCACCTAACGCGTTTCCTTGTGCGGCGTGTGTGCACGGCACCGATTACAGAACTTCTTCAATTCCAGCCGCTCCGTCGTGGTTTTTTTATTCTTCGTCGTCGTATAGTTGCGGCTTTTGCACTTTGTACATTCTAATATAATGTTGTCTCTCATGATTGTACCGGGCCTATTCCAGAATGTCGGAAATCGTACCGGCTCCAACCGTCCGGCCGCCTTCTCGAATCGCAAACCGCAACCCTTTTTCCATCGCTATCGGC
>JAFGTD010000243.1 GCA_016934295.1 Acidobacteriota bacterium | reverse complement strand
TGCCTTCTGTTCTTTTTGCCATCGGAAAACAAATGAGAGTGCCGCTCCTGCTTGGGTCAAATGCCGACGAGGGGACTATGTTTATTGTGCCGGCGGTAAAAGCTTCCGGCAATCCACAAAAAGAATACGAGAACTATATTAAATCGGTCTACAGACAGAACGCCGATCTGGCGCTTGAGACGTTCCCGGTTGAGAACGGTGATGTAGCAGACGCAATGAACCGGATGTTCACCCAGATGGGATTCGCCGCGGGTGCCCGTTATGCCGCCTCATGCCAGTCGAGAGATAACACGGGGGCATACCTTTACAGGTTTTCAAGGAGACCCGATTATCCTTTCCTCGAGATGCTTGGAACCTGCCACGGCCTCGAGATCCCTTATATTTTCGGCAACTTTACCGACTGGTTCTCAAGCATAGGTTCAAATACGATTGACCGTTCGCTTTCAGACAAGATGATGTCCTACTGGACCAGCTTCGCCCGTACCGGAAATCCCGACACAGACGGCCTCCCCCACTGGCCTGCTTATAAAACCGAAGACGGGCTGTATCAGAACATCGATTCTCCGATTACCACAGAAGCCAACCTGTACGAGGATTCATACACTCTGGTGCGCAAAGTGACCGGCTGGCGATATTAAACAGGCTATGAAAATCCATTCTTACTCAATTCGAACGCTGAAATCCCCCGTCTTTATACCACGGTATTCATATCAAGACTTCAGAACACCCCGGTTTTTCAGGAGATCAAGCAAGTGCCGCATCTGCCAGTCTTGTTCTTCAGCAACAGCTAAACCTTTTTGAGCGGGATCAGCCGCCCGATGAATTGCCTGCAGGCAGTACTGTACGGCTCCGATACCATGGGTGGGAACATGGGCGATAGCCACTGCCTGACCCGCGGCACGGGCGGCCGACCGGACCGGATTGTCCTCCCCCGCATCACGGGCGGCGGCATGTGACGCAAGCGATGCCCCGCGTATTACAGCCATCTTGAATACACCGGTATCTATCCATGCCTGGAGCGTCTCAATAGCATCTCTGGGGCGACGGTCCTCCGGACACTTTCCTCAAAGAACAACATGACTCGCTCAACACAATCAATTGCCCATTCGGGTAATGTCTTGTGGTCACTCTTTTTTACGAGCTCGACCATTGCCTCATCTATATGCGAAAGTGAGAATTTTGACACACCCATGACTTTATAATAACCGACAGCTTCATCTGATTCGGTTTTCACGCCGTTTTCTTCTTAACGCTTACCTCCGGCCGGTCCGCCCAGTAGTCCAGGAAATCTCGCATGACAGACCAGTACCAGTCTTCGTCAAAACCTTTGAAAGCGCAGTGTGATCCGGTGGGAAGCACCCAGACATCAACATTGGGATTACCGTCCGCGGCAATGAAAAGGCCCTCCATCTCCTTGACAGGACACACCGGATCGTCTTCGGCATGAACCATCATCAGAGGCACATCCACTTCCGATATAAACTCCTTCGGGCTGGACAACCGGTGCACCATCTCCTCGCTGAGCCCGTAATAGGGAGCCGCGATTTCCCTTATATAGCGCCGGTAGTCAGGTGAAAACGGTTTATCGATCATGTAAGCAGTCACATCTTCTCTATCGGCCCGCCTGAGGATCTCCAGGCGACGCATCTCGGAAAGACATACGAACATTGAATAAATCGGAAAGAAAGGATCACCCAGCGGAGGGCGGCGGCTTATATGTGACATCATCTGCTCCATTGAAGCAAACCCACTCCATGCCAGCGCTCCTCCCGTAATGTATGGAAATTTCCGGCACTGGTACGCAGCGTTCATAACCGAGCAGGCGCCCAGACTGTACCCCACAGCCGCAACGCTTGTCACCTGGTCCATCGCGCCAAGGAAGCGGCAGGCCCCAAGGACATCCTGCCCCTCCTTCCATCCCCCGGTAGTCGGGGAGTTCGAAAATTTCTGGCTCTCACCGAAGTTACGCAGATCAGGCGCCAAAACATCGTAATCCCAGACTGAAAATGCCTCCAGGGCCGCCTCCATAATATAGTTCTTGTTCCTGGAGCCGTGAAACCCGTGACAGAAAACCACACCGGGCCTTTTCCTTCCGTCCCTGTGAAGGCCCAGAGTTCCCACGAGCGGAGTGCCATCCAGACTCGGGAAGATTACTTTTGAAAATTCCTCAGGATAGGGATAGGCGTCTCCAAGCCGGGAGCCCCGAATGTACATGTTTATCTTCGACAGGTCAGGCTTGTTCGTGCTGGCGAGGTTGATCATGCCGTATCCCTGTGGAGAAAAGGGAATGCTACGCAGGTGCCCACCTATCTCCATCATGGATCTCTGCTCTGAATATCGGGCCGCCTTTTCACTCCAGGAATCCAAGTCCGGAGTCCCGGATAGCCGCCCCTGGAGGAAAGACGTCCTTCCACGGCCGAGGCTCCTGAAAATATCAATATTTGAGTTTTTCGAGCGGCTCTTTCTTTTTGATTTTCCGTTGTTTGAAGTTCTCTTTAAATTAACTGATTTTATTGTGCTGAACCTTCTTAATCTGACGCAATGTTGCGTGTTTGGATTTCACCTATACCTGTACTTAATTTGCCAAGGGCACTGTACAAAGCCATTACTTCCGAATCAGTCAATCTTCCCATAATTGATTCTCCAATCCGGGAAATCTCCGGAACAACCTTGTCCATCAGTTCCACAGCCAACTCCCTGCCCTTGTCGGTTAAAGAAACATACACAAGCCGCCTGTCCTTGCTGCTCCGCTTTCTTCTGACGAGCCCTTTGTCTTCAAGCCTGTCCACCAGCCCGGTCATTGTACACCTGGTACGGGACAACCCATTGCTCAACTGGCTCAAGGTCTGATTCTCTTTTTCACTCAGAAGGATGATCGCTTTGAACTGTGTTAACGTAATATGGTTTTCCCTCAGCCAGCTATTAGTCTTTTCATTCCATGTTTCCGCAATGCCCATAGCTGTATTCAGTATCTTCTCGAACCCATTATCGCCGTTCACAATTTCGCTCCCCATATCCCCTCCTTATTATGTTGCATGCAAATACTTTGTATACATATAATATGTATATTAAACACCTTTTGTTACCCTTTTGTCAAAGGAATAATACGGATCAAGTCAACCACGGTATTGCCGCGCCCTGCTCTCCGCTGAAAAACATTCAAATGCACCTTAGCCGCGCAAAAAGAAAAGCTGCCCACACTTTCGGCATGAGCAGCCGTTTTTCATTATACGGGTACCATTTATTGCTATCTTTATCGTCCTATTTCATGATGAACGTCATGACCAGCCCGAAGACCGCGTAGGTCTCAGGCATGGCACCCGAAACCAGGGCGTTTGCCATGGTGTTTCTACCCTCCAGGCAACTGCGAATACCCGATGCGCAAACTATTCCCTGATACCAGGCACTGAGTCCCAATACTAATCCCATGATTGCGCCCTTTCCCGCGGCAAGATAAGGATCAGTATCGAGAATGCTTGTACTCATAAAGAATATAACCATTGCGTAGATACCCTGGGTAGCGGGCATTAAGGCTACCGCGATGTACTTATAGAAGTTATCCGTTCCGCCTCCCAGCAACGCGGAGAAGGAAACTCCCAGGCCCATTGCCGAACCGGCAAGACCCAACGACAATCCAAGGCCCAGGACGATTCTCGCGATCATTGGTGCCGATGAACTGGTCACCACTTCGGTTGTCTTGGCAAAAACCGGAGCGGGAACTGCACAAAACATCAGGGATATTACAATCCCGAGAATCCATTTACCCTTTTTACTCATAAAGAACCCCTTTCAATCTTAAATGGTTTGTATTCTACGCCGCCTCCCTCGTAGAAACTTGGAAATGTTTCAACAAAATGAAGGCGGGCTGAATGAACTGTGCTTCCCAGAAGGGAAAGCGCAAAGTTAAAGCCGTGCCCGACTATCAGTATGAGAACAGCAAAAATTCCGCCTATTATAGGCCCCGCCCCTGAATAAACCATGCCTGCCAGCAAATTCATTACCGAACCGATTGCCGCGGTGGCCAGTCCCAGGCCGAACAGGCGGGCATATGACAGAAAGTCTCCGATCAGCCCGGTCAGGCCATAGATGTTCCAGAGTCCGACTCCAAGCCTGGCGAACCAGTTCTTGCTGTCATTCGGAAACAGAAGTGTCAGGAGCAAGCCGGCAACGGCAAATCCTATACCCGCGTAGAGAAGTGGTATATTCAACACTGACGTAGCCTTTCCGAACCATATTCCCCTTGCGACAAGCGAGACACCGCCCCAGAGCACGAACAAAGTACCCAGCTTTTCCATCTTCTCATGGAACTTTTCCGCTTCCCTGATGCCAAGAATGTAAGCCAGTGATAGATGTACAAAACCAATGCCAAGTGCTATGTACAACAACGACATTGGATTGCCTGTTTCGGCATTGACGTCTATGTCAAGAAGAATCCAGCTGCGTTCCGCAAAGGAAATGCCGAATATCGTTCCGGTAATAATTCCAAACATAATCGAAGCGATGCTGAAGAACTCGCAGAGCTTTACCACCTGCATCAATCCCGGCTTATCCTTCCCCCATTTTCTTCCCGCAAAATATGCAATCGCAAGAAACAGAAGGCCGTAGCCCGCGTCGCCCAGGCATATCCCGAAGAACAGAACCATGAACGGGGCAAAGTAAAAGGACGGGTCGATCTCACGGTATTT
>JAFGTD010000242.1 GCA_016934295.1 Acidobacteriota bacterium | reverse complement strand
TATAAAAAAACCGTTGCATGTTGAACGTTTACACGTTGCACGTTAAAAACAAAAAGATCGTTGAATGTTCAAACATAAAATATATAAAAGAAGCCAACCCTTATTCAAATCGTTAAATACGTCAAAACATGCCGTATGGACCTGCCGGTCAAACGTGCAACGAAGCCTTTTTCTTTTAACGTTCAACGTTCAACGTTTAACGTGCAACGACGCTTTAATATCATATGGTATGATCCCATTTTCCGGATACCCGGCGGATTTATGCCATTTAACAGTATTTGAAGGTCAGGTTTGAATATGCGCGATAAAACAGAACAAACGGATTTTGTTGAAACTCCTGTGAGCGTTCGTTATGCGGAAACCGATCAGATGGGAATCGTTTACTATGCCAATTACCTGGTCTGGTTTGAGGTCGGACGGGTTGCATGGTGCAGGGCGAGGGGATTCCATTATGCGGAAATGGAAGCCAAAGAGAAGCGTCTCATGGTGGTCGCCGAGGCCGGTTGCCGGTATAAGTCTCCGGCGCGTTTCGGGGAGGAAATCATCGTGAGAACTTCCCTGGCAAAAGCCACCGATAGAGTGATCCGCTACCGCTACGAAGTCCATGCAAAGGATACCGGGCAGTTGCTAGCAACAGGGGGAACGGCCCATGTCGTAACGGATCCGGAATTCCGACCCGCGCGTCTTCCCGACAGTTACAGAAAATACTTCTCCCTGCCTCCCGGGCGTCATCCATGAGCAAATAAGATATTGATAATTCGCATTAATAGACGGGCGATGTTGTTCAGTGTTTTGCTGCCGGCGGTTTCAAGGTCGCCTGGTTGGCAACCGCCCGGGCGGCTTTCTCGATGGCCTCAGGATCTCCGAGATAGTAATGCCGGACAGGGGACATGTCGTCGTTGAATTCATAAACCAGCGGGATCCCGGTCGGGATATTCAGCCCGGTAATTTCCTCTTCCGATATATTGTCAATGTATTTCATCAGTGCCCGAAGGCTGTTCCCATGGGCGGAGACAATGACCCGCTGTCCGGATTGGACTGCCGGTACAATTGTATCCAGCCAGTAAGGCAAAACACGCTCGACCGTATCCTTCAGGCACTCGGATCTGGGGATCTCATCCTTATTGAGAGAGGCGTAACGGGGATCTGTGGCCGGGGAACGCTCATCATCGGGATCGAGCACCGGTGGAGGAATGTCATAACCGCGTCGCCACTTGCGTACTTGTTCAACTCCGAATTTTTCAGCCATTTCCGCCTTGTTCAGCCCCTGAAGAGCGCCGTAGTGCCTTTCGTTCAATCGCCAGCTTCTATGCACGGGGATCCACATAAGATCCATTTTTTCCAGGACGATCCACAAGGTCTGAATGGCTCGTTTTAGTACGGAGGTATAGGCGACATCGAAAGTGTATCCTTCGGATTGCATAAGAAGGGCTGCATCTATGGCTTCCCGGGTTCCTTTCTCGGTGAGTCCCACATCCGTCCAGCCCGTAAAAAGGTTTTTCTCGTTCCAGGTGCTCTGTCCATGCCTCAGGAAAACCACTTTTTTCATAGTATAACTCTCCCTCTTCAATCGCGCTCTTGAGGTCGCTCCTTCCCTATCCTTTACCGCCCTCGGTTCTGCAGATTAGTGTACTTATTTGATTGTGGTTCTGTATATACCATAGGGATAAAGGATGAAAAAGATCTACCTGTCATTAAAAAGTTCCTGCTTTAATGTAATCGGCCCTTATCTCTCAAAGGGTTAACGCAGTTTGAGTGTCGCCAGGGCGATTAACGCCAGAATGCCGGCCGTAATCCACAGGCGGATAACTACTTTGGTTTCCGCAAGGCCTTTATGCTGCATCGCATGATGCAGCGGGGCTCTCAGAAAGATCCTTCGGCCCAACCAGCGTATCCCAATTTTATCCTGAATCTGGGAGCTTGCCGCTTCGGCGACAAATACACCTCCCAATATCAGGAACAGCGCTTCCTGTTTCAGGACGACCGAAAGCACGGCCATACAGCCGCCGATAGCCAGGGAACCCGTGTCTCCCATAATGACCTGCGCGGGGTAGGCGTTAAACCAGAGAAATCCTATACCCGCGCCGATGAAGGCGGCGCTGAAAACAACCAGTTCGCCGGCGCCGGGAAGATAGGAATAGTTAAGATATCGGGCATAGTCGATCCTGCCCAGGAGATACCCGAACACTCCCAGGACACCTATGACGAAAACAGAAGGGACGATCGCCAGACCGTCCAGCCCGTCGGTGATATTGACCGAATTGCCGACGACAATCACGAAAAGGAAAACAACGGGCAGATAAAACAACACGGAATCGTACAACGGAGCTTTCAGAAAGGGTATATAAAATGCGCCGATCTGATCCGCAGGAAGGGGAGAGAACGGACCGGCCAGGTACACCGTGAATGCCGCGGCGAAACCGGCCTGCAGCAGGAGCTTTTTCGCTTCCGAGAGACCGTGGTCGCCCGATTTTCGGCGGGCTTTGGCGACATCGTCGATCATTCCGATGATACCGAAAAACACCATCCCGGTTAGAACGGATACGAGGTATCCGTTAATCAGGTTGCACCAAAGCAGGCAGGAGACCAGGATGCAGCCGATTATTATGACGCCCCCCATTGCCGGAGTCCCCGTCTTATCGTAGGAAGATACGGTTCCGGTGTTGCGCCACTGGTCCACGAAGCCGCGGCGGTGGAGAAAGCGAATGAATATCGGCGTGAAGAACAGGGTCAGTAGAATTGCCGTCAGGGCGGCCCCGATCGCCCTTGCGGTGATGTAATCCACAAGCCGGAGAAAGGAAAACGCTTCGAACTGGGTATGAAGGAACTTGCCGAGGAAATAGATCATGGCGCAATTCTCTTTTCTTTTTCCATTTCAATCAGTTCCATGAGATGACGATAGACGGCCTTGATTTCAAAATGCGGTCTGAAGTCGGTGGACGTTAAAATAAACTTGGTTGCCTGGTCTTCGATAGCTTCCGGGTTTCCGATGACGCCCCGTTTTACAAGATGCAGAATGCCCCGAAGTACCGCGGCCCGCACTTTCCATAGCCGGGTATCCCACATTCCCAGCAGGGCCGGGAGGGCATCCTGTTCTCCCCCGATTTGTCCCAGAGCCTCCGCCGCCGCAACGGTAACATCGATATTGGAATCCTCCAGAAGTTTCTTTACGGCAATCAAGAGGGTTTGCGTGGAAGCAAGCCTGGCGCCGAAGTGCGCCACCGCGTGGGCCGCCTGCGCTCTTACTTCGTAATATGGATCGGTAACGCCTGCAAGAAGCGCTTCCTCGATCTCGGGAGAGAGTTCATCGAGCCGGACAAGCGCCGTGAGAATGTTCCGCCGTATGAAGCCAACCTGCTCGAAGTCTCCACCCAGCAACTTTTTTACCCACAGGACAGGTTTCCGTTCGAAATAAAGCGCCAGCATCGCGGGGATTTTTTCTTTTGCGCCCAGCAGGCCGAGAAGCTTGACGCCCAGGTTGCGGTGTTGCCACGAGGAGTGAAGCAGGAGCGTACCCGCCCGGTTTTTCAAGTATTCCAGATCCTGGGGGCGGGGAACGACCATCTCCGGTCGGTAATCGTGGCGATGCTTTTCCGCTTCCCTTTCCAGTCGCCTCAACAGGGAAGGGTTGTTGGGCAGTCCATAGCCCTTACCGGATTTCATTAATAAAAGATCGCTGTCATTATCGGTCGCCGTTTCACCTCGGATATGTTTTTCAATACGAACGAGGGCGTCCTGGTTGAAAAAGGTTCGGCTGATAGCGCCCATTTCTTTCAGGCGCTCGTCGTTTTGAATCAGGGAAAGCAGCTTTTCCGCCAATCTTTTCCCGCTGACTGTTTCTGAGAGTTTATTGTTCTCGACGGCGATCTGCTCGTAGAGAATATCCACCGCCCCCGCTTTTTCCATGGATCGGGCGTTCAGAACCTGGTGGTTTCCGGGAAGGTTGGACTTCGGAATGATCAGTGCCGGAAGGCCCATGGCGGAGATTTCATTGAGGCTGCCGGAGCCGGCCCGGGCTACGACAAGATCGCTCACTGCATAGACGTTTTCGATGTCGTAAAAAAACGGATGGTAAGTGTAAAAGGTTTCTATGTCCTTAATTTGAGTCTCGCTGTAAGCCCGACGCAGTCTTTCTTCGGTATCTCGCACGGCATGATACTCTTTTTTATTAAAGAGCCCGACTCCATGGATGATGAATAAAGAATCGCGATAGGGAAGCAGGTGGCCCAGTGCATCGACCAGTGCCTGATTCATGATCCGGGATCCCTGCGATCCGCCGAAGACCAGGACGATCTTTCTGCCTTCCGGGATCTTGAAGTCGATCTTCTGTATAGCCTCTTCACGAGACTCCCGGCTGATTTGCTTCCTGAGCGGATAGCCTACCAGCATTCCCCTCCCGGGGAAAAAGGACAGGGTTTCGGAGAACGTAACGAATACTTTATGCACAAATCGTCCCATCAGCCTGTTTAGCTTTCCCGGGACGGAATTCTGTTCGTGCATGTAGATCCGTGCACGGCTTAAACGCAATTTCTTTAGAAGCGCCGAAGCGATCATGATCGGAGCCGCTACATACCCCCCTGTACCTACAATTATGTCCGGGCGGAAGCGGAGCAGAATAAAGATGGATTGGATCGATCCTATAAGGAGATTGACCAGGAATCTGGCCATTTCAGGAGAATACCTGCCCGGGTACCTGGATGCGCGGATGAACTTGATCGGAATCCCTTCTCGGGGAACCACATCCTCCTCGACTCTTCCTCGAATGCCGACGAAAAGAAAACGGGTTTCCGCCCCGGCGAAGATCGATCCGATTGCCAGAGCCGGATTGACGTGCCCCGCGGTTCCTCCTCCGGTTAGTAGAACACGTTTAATATCCTGCATCGATAAATGCACCATTCTGATGTGATAGATTTGCTGCCTGTCCCGGTTTCCGCCGCCGGGAAAGTATAATGGAACTCCAGTAATGTACCAGAAAAATCAATGGGACACACTACATGTCCTCGGTTAATAGTAGAACTGGTTCCGGAGAGGAAGACTTCGGAGCGCGCGAATATCCTGTCCCGTCAAGGCTGGATTTTCAGAAAGTGCGGATCGATCCCTGCAACGGAATGCCGGCGGTGTATACAGAGCTTCTTTTAACCGGGTCGGCCCTGATGGAAAACGGGCGTACCGTCAC
>JAFGTD010000241.1 GCA_016934295.1 Acidobacteriota bacterium | reverse complement strand
GGGGAGTACATGAAGGAGGACGAGTACGATCTCTTTCTGAACGATACCTCAGATTTTATAGTCCGCCGGTACCTTCCCAGGGTGTACGGCATTATGGAGCCGACATCAAAGCTGCCCCCTTTGAATACCATGATGATGTTCCTTCCCTTTCAGAATATCGCCTCCCCCGATTTTGCCGGCATGCTGGAGAACCTGATCCGCGTATCCCGCGAAGCCGTTGAGTGGCAGAAGGAAACGGCATCGATGGTTGAGGAGCTTGTTGAGCTGGGATTCTTCATTCGCCAGCCGTTTTTCATGGTCGGCGCTCCCTTCGACGCCATCTCCGATTTCCTGCGCGGCATGCGGGGAACCATGCTGGACATGTACCGGCGGCCGGAGAAGGTGAAGGCGGCGTGCGAAACGATGTGCCGCATTCAGCTGGAATGGCTGGCAAGGGCTCCCAGGCCCAAGGAATTCACACCGGCGTTTATGGCCCTGCACCGGGGGGCGCACGGTTTCATGTCCCTGAAACAGTTCGAGACCTATTATTGGCCGTATCTGCTCAAAGTCATTAAGGCTGTGGTGGATGCCGGGTATACGCCCGATATTTTCTTCGAAGGGGACTACAATTCCCGCCTGGAATACCTCACGGAAATGCCCCACGGCAAGGTGATCGCCCGGTTCGATCAGATTGATATGAAGAAGGCGAAGGAGATATTGGGTGGCAAGATCTGTATCGCGGGGAATATGCCGGTGTCGCTTCTGCAGATCGGGACGCCTGAAGATGTGAAGAAGAAAGTGAAGGAGCTCGTTGATATTGCAGGGAGAGACGGCGGGTACATCATGGCGCCGGCCTCAGCGCTTGACGAGGTGAAGCCGGAAAATTTAAAGACCATGATCGATTATACGAAGGAGTACGGGCGGTATCGGTAAATGGATTTTAGCCCTGAAAGGGCGGCAAGAGAATAGCCGGGGATGAGCGGAGCGAATTCCCGGTAATGGGTAAGGTTGGAGGGAGCCCTGGAAGGGCGAAAGGAGTCTGGTAAAAAGGGTTGGACCTTTCGCCCTTTCAGGGCTCCTTTATTTTTTGGAACGTGATCCAGGGGTTCGCTTCGCTCACCCCCGGCTATTGTCTTTCGCCCCTGCGGGGCGAAGCATCGCTGTAACTCCTGCTCATATTGATGACACCCCTGCGGGGCGAAGCATCGATTGATGACCGGGTTGAAATTTGGGGTCGCTTCTTAAATCATTGGGATAATTATGGTAAACTGGCAGGTTCTGCGAAAGGGAAAATTATGGATATGGGACCGAACTGGGCGAATATGACGCCGGAGGAGAAGCGAGAGCAGAGGTACCGGTGGTGGCTGACACCCGAGATCGATTTTAACGGTCCTGATGCCGAAAAGAACTACAGGCAGAGAGTGCAGCGGCTTATCGACGCCTATAACGTCGACGTCCCGGACCGGGTTCCCGTTTCCCTGCCGGTTGCCAACTGGCCCGCCTACCTCGCAGGAACCGACACGCACACCGTCATGTACGACTATGACAGGATGAAGCAGGCGTGGCGACAGTTCTACGACAAGTTTGAAACGGATACGATGATCGGCCCGGCAATGGTGATGCCCGGCAGGGTTTACGATCTTCTGGATTACAAGCTGTATTCGTGGCCGGGCCATAACCTGGCGGAGAGCGCCACGGGCATCCAGTTCGTCGAAGGCGAGTATATGAAGGAGGACGAATACGATCTGCTGATCGGCGATCCTTCCGATTTCTGGCTCAGGGTCTATATCCCCCGGGTATTCGGCGCTTTCGAGCCCTTTAAGTTGCTTTCGCCGCTGACGAGTATTATAGAAGGGCCTGCGGGATGGTTTATGCCCTTTATGCGGCCCGATATGCAGGCCGCGGCACAGAAGCTGATCGATGTCGGCAAGGAACTCTCACAGTGGGCACAGGTAATCGGGGAATTCAACCTGTGGGCGATGGCGGAAGGATACCCGGCAGGTAAAATGGTTTTTGCCAAAGCGCCTTTCGATACCATCGGCGACACCCTGCGGGGGACCAAGGGCATCTTTCGGGACATGTTCAAACGACCCGAGAAGCTGCTGGAAGCGATCGATGTCGTAACCGATTTTACAATCCGGCAGACCGTCGAGCAGGCCAACGCCGTGAAGGCGACATCGGCCATGTATCCTCTGCATAAAGGCGCCGACGGTTTCATGTCGCCGAAACAGTTTGAAACGTTTTACTGGCCGTCCCTTAAAAAAGTTGTTGAAGGGCTCATGAAGGAGGGCATCCGCTCCGAGCTCTTTGCCGAAGGCAGCTATACGACACGGCTGGAAACCGTGAACGAGTTTCCAAAAGGGGCGGTTTCATGGATATTCGACAGGACCGATATGGCCGCTACCAAAAAAATCCTGGGAGACCGATGCTGCCTTTCGGGCAACGTGCCGACATCCTTAATGGTTACAGGAAGCTATAAAGAAACGAAAGAGTATTGCCGAAAACTCATTGAAGTCTGCGCCCCGGGCGGAGGTTTTATTCTGGCCGGCGGCGCCCACTGCGATCAGGGAAATCCTGAAAACCTGCGCGCAATGATGGATGCAGCAAAGGAATTCGGCAAGTATTAATTTTTATTTTCCGGCCGATGGTCGCCGGTTTCTGCGCACCTGCATTTTTCAAGGGAGTTGGCGAGCCGACACAGAGGGCAATGGATACAACGCAGTATGTAGGGTCTTCTGTGCCGCCTCGCTCAGCCTCATAAAAAATGCAGGCTATATCCTCGCTTGAACGCCCTGTCTGTTATTTGACCGACCACGCGTTGATCTGCGGAAGAATAAGTCTGCGCTTTTATAACCCGCTTTTCTCACAAGGGTTCGTAGCGAGGTGGTGTAAACGGATGTAGATGCAAGGCTTGCGACCGAGGGCCCCGGAGGCGTACTTTCAGTACGTCGAGGAGTCCGAGGGAGCAAAACGCAGCAGATGCATTCGTTTACGCCGCCGCAGTAGAAGTCTTGTGAGAAATGCGGGTTAAGTTTGGAAGTTTTAAAATGTCTACTATTTCTGTATCGGAATTAAATCAGCCAGTACAAACACGCAGTGCCGGATTGAAGTTCGGCAGCCTGGCCTTTGTCCTGGCCATGTTGTCCATGATGGGACCCTTTTCCATCGACACCTATCTGCCGTCGCTGCCGTCCATCAGCCGGAGCCTGGGGGCGACTTCGTCCCAGGTGCAGCAGACCGTCACGGTATTTTTAATATTTTTTGCATTCATGTCCCTGTGGCACGGCGCCATCTCCGATGCCTACGGGCGCCGTAAATTAGTGATCCTGTCTCTCGGAATTTTTTCCGTAGCGTCGATAGGATGCGCATTGGCAGGAAGCGTTCAGGCCCTGATGTTTTTTCGCGCCCTGCAGGGCGCCACGGCCGGTACCGGCATGATAGTCGGCCGGGCCGTCGTGCGCGACCTCTATGAAGGCGCGGAAGCGCAGAAGCTGATGTCGCACGTGGCGACCATATTTACCATAGCGCCGGTGCTGGCGCCTGTCGTAGGGGGCTGGCTGCAGGTCTGGTTCGGCTGGAGAGCGGTTTTCGTTTTTCTGGTGATTTTTGCTTTGCTTCTCCTGTTTTTCTGCCGGCGCGCCCTGCCCGAAACCCTGCCCCGCAGCAAACGGCAGCGGCTGGTGCCGGCGTTCCTGGCCCGGTCTTACTGGAAGGCGTTGACGACCGGGCCCTTTGTCCTGTCCAGCGTATCCCTGGGAATATGCAATGCAGGATTTTTCATCTATATCATGAGCGCCCCGAGGTTTCTGATGACGCACCTGGGGCTGCGCGAAACCGACTTCCTGTGGCTGTTCGGTCCGATTGCCGTCGGGATGATGATAGGCGCGGGGATTTCCGGCCGTGTCGCGGGAAAGATATCGCGCAATCACACGGTATTTATCGGCTATGCCATTATGGCCTTCGCCGCGGTCGGCAATGTTATTCTGAACCTGCTGCTGCCGCCCATGTTGCCCTGGACCATCGTGCCCCTGTTTATTTTCGTCATTGGAATGACAACGGCAATGCCCAGCCTGACGCTGATGGGGCTGGACCTTTTCCCTTCTCAGAAGGGGCTGGCGGCTTCCTGCCAGGGTTTCATCATACTGGGCTCGAATTCCCTCGTGTCGGCGCTGGTGCCTTTGATCTGGGGGACTACATTGTCGCTGGCTGTAACGTGCCTGGTGCTTACGGCTGTCGGTCTGCTGGCCCTGTTCCTCTACCTGTGGACGATGAAAAAGAGAGTAACTGCTGCAGTATAGTAACGGAAACGTTATAACGTTTAACGATGCTTTTGTTTTAAACGTGCAACGACGCTTTTAGCCTTTAACGTGCAACGTTTAACGTGCAACGTGCAACGGCTTTATGTAAATGCAGCCATCGCGGACGCGGCGAAATCGCCCAGTTTTTCCCGGACGACGACGGTAGCCGCGCTGTCGTAGGCGGTTGCTTCCAGGTTCACGATAATCAGCTTGGCGCCGTTTATTAGAGCGATCGAGGGAAGTTCCGCCGCCGGGTAGATCACGAGCGACGATCCCAGCGCCAGCAGGAGATCGCACTCTTCCATGGCCTCCACGGCGCCGTTCCACGCTTCCTCCGGCAATAATTCCTCGAAAAGTACAATGTCCGGTTTGATCGGAACGTTGCAGGCCCTGCAGAGAGGCATCTTTATCCGCCCGTTTTCGATGTCCTCGTAAAATGGAGCCATATCGAAATCAGCGCCGCATTCCGGGCAGTAACCGGTGCGGTAGGTTCCATGAACTTCGAAGACCTTGGAGGACCCCGCCTTTTGATGGAGTCCGTCGATGTTCTGGGTGACGACAGCGTCCAACTTTCCGATATGCTGCAGCCGGACCAGGAGCTTGTGCGCCATGGTCGGTTCGGCCTTTGCCATTGTCGAAAACAGGTTCATGCTCGAGCTGTAGAAACCTTCAGGATCGTCCCGGAACCCCGTTGCGGAAAGCTGTTTTATGAGCTCGGGATCCTGCCATAAGCCTGTAGGCCCCCGGAAATCGGGGACACCCGCTTCCGTGCTGATGCCCGCGCCGGAAAGCGCCGCAATCCGGTTGGCTTTTCGCATGAGGCCAATGGCTTCTTCTGTCGGATACATCGAATTCATGATTTTTTCATTATAGCCGGAAAATTATTTTCCATAGGAAAATCATTTAAGAAAGTCCTGAACGTTATAACGTTAAACGTATAACGTCCGACGTTTAACGTTCCACGTTATAGCGTTCGTGTGATCCAATTATAAAAGTGTCCGCATGCAGCGGCGAAAGACTATATACTAAAGCTATGCTTTTTCGTCCATATGGAGAACGGATTTAACGTGAGTAGCCGCAATACAAAGATACTGGTGGTCGATGACGACGCAGCGATGCGCGAAGTTCTGGAGTTGCGTCTCCGGGAATGGGGCTATGAAGTCATGCTGGCCGAGGATGGAAAGGAAGGGGAAAAGCTGGCTGAAAACGGCAACCCGGACATTGTAATTTCCGACGTGATCATGCCGCATCTATCCGGAATGGAGCTTTTGCGCGTTCTAAAGTCCGGCAATCCTGCCCGGCCGGTCATTCTCGTCACGGCCGAAGCCAGCATCCCGCAGGCCGTGGAGGCGATGATACAGGGCGCCAAGAATTACATTGAAAAGCCGATCGACTACACGAAGCTCGAGGCGCTCCTGGAGAACACGGAGCAGGAAATCGACCTGCACCGGGAATCCCGGAAGCTGGCGTCCCGGCTCGAAAACGGCGCCGGTTTCGGCGATTTTGTCGGAACCAGCAAACCGATGCGCGAGGTATACGATCTTATATCCAGGATCAGCGCGAGCGACGCCCCGGTCCTGATAACAGGGGAGAGCGGGACCGGGAAGGAACTGGTCGCCCGCACGATTCATGAACTCAGCCCGCGTTCCAAAAGCGCGTTCATCGCCGTCAACGCCGCTGCAATTCCCGAGAACCTGATGGAGAGCGAAATCTTCGGACATGAACGGGGCGCTTTTACCGGCGCCACCGGTGTTCGCGCGGGCTGTTTCGAACTTGCAAACCACGGCACTCTTTTCCTGGACGAAATAGCAGAAATGCCTCCCGCCCTGCAGCCGAAGCTGCTGCGCGTACTTGAAGACAGGCGTGTCCGGCGCGTGGGGGGCAGCCAGGAGTTCCAAACAGACGCACGCGTTCTGGCCGCTACGAACATGTCGCCTATGGAAGCCGTTGAAAAGGGGAAACTGCGCGAAGACCTGTTTTATCGGCTGAATGTCGTTACGGTTGCCCTGCCGCCGCTGCGCGAACGGATCAGCGACATCGGGCTGCTGGCGCAGGTATTCCTGCGGCAGTTCAACAGGAAGCACAACCGGGAAGTGGAGTCCTGCAGCGGCGAAACCCTGGAATTGCTGAAGTCCTATCCCTGGCCCGGGAATGTGCGCGAATTGAGAAACGTTCTTGAAAGGGCCGTGATCCTGGTTGAGGGAGCGCATATTGAACCGTCACACCTGCCCGAATATGTTCTGATCCCGACGGCGCCGGATTTGGGCGATACTATAAAAACCTCGGGAGGCGTTACGGCAGCCCAGGCGGAGAAAGAGCTGATCCTGAGCACGCTGAAAGCGACAGGGAACAACAAGACGGAAGCGGCCCGTCGCCTGGGCCTGGATGTAAAGACGATCCGGAACAAACTGAAAAGCTACGGCATCAAATGAAACCTGAATGATCAACCCTGAACCTTGAACGATGAAGATAACGACGAGAATCAATACCGGCTACGGCATTTTTATAGCCGTCCTTGTAGGGCTGGCCGCCTACCAGATTATTACCGTCAATCGGATGCAGTCGATAAACCAGGATCTCAAAGATATCAACGCCCCGAACGCTTTAATCAGTCTCCAGGCGATGCAGGATCGGGACCTGATTGAGGAATTCACCAGAAAATCCTTTTTCCTGGTCGATCCCGATTACACGAAAAATCGCAATGAATATATTGCGGATTTTGACGCGAAGCTGAAGCAGCTCGAATCCGGCGTCCGCTCTGAAGCAGAAATCAACGAACTGAGACGCCTGAAACAATCCTGGGATGCCTTCAATGGCAACCTGGAACGAATTCAGCGGGATTTGCCGGAAGCAGGATTGGACGCACTGCCGGAGTCTCTCCTCGACGATCTGGAAGCCCTGAAGATTCAAACCAGCTCGGTCTACGATGCCATAATGCGGTCGATGTCCGATAAGCTGGATCAGTCGGTGCAAACCAGCCGGACGGTTCAGGTTGTGCTTGTGTCCTTAAGCCTTGTGGTTTTATCCATCACGATCCTTGTTTCCCTGTTGATCGTGCGTTCCATCTCCAAGCCGCTGGCCCACCTGACTGAGGGGACGCGGGCTATCACGGAAGGAAAATATTTCTATCGCCTGGATACCTCGCGAGACGACGAATTCGCGCAGCTGGCCAAGGACTTCAACACGATGATCCGCCGGTTGAGCGAACTGGATGAATTGAAGAAGGACTTTATTTCTCATGTCTCCCATGAGCTGAAGTCGCCGCTGGCCTCGATGCGGGAAACCGTGCGGCTCATGATTGACGAGATCCCCGGGCCCTTGACGGAAAAGCAGAAGCGGCTGCTCGAGCTGAACCTCCGGAGCGGGGACCGGCTCACCTCGATGATTCGCAATCTCCTCGATCTCGGAAAAATCGAAGCGGGGACGATGGAGTATAACCTGTTGACGCAGGACCTGGTTTCGATTGTGCGTGAGGCAATAGCCGGGCTGGAAGTCCGGGCCGAAGAAAAGCAGGTTCGTATAGAGACCGTCCTGCCGGAATCCCCCATGGAGGTAAAATGCGACCGGGATCGAATTGTCCAGGTCCTCGTGAACCTGTTGGACAACGCGGTGAAGTTTTCCCCGAATGGAACGGTGGTCCGGGTCCGGCTGGGGGCTGTTTCATCCGTTCCCGAAACAATGCCTCAGAGCTGGCGCGAAAGGATGGCCGCCCCTGAACCGCCCGGAAATTACGCACTGATTTCGATCGTGGATTCCGGCCCCGGAATAGCGGACCAGGATAAAAACAGGATTTTCGAAAAATTCCATCAGATCAAAAAAGGGGAAAAAGTTGAGGGACAGGGCGTCGGGCTGGGATTGGCTATCTGCCGTACCATCGTGACGGCCCATAGGGGGGCCGTGTGGGTGGAGGATGCTCCCGGACGGGGCAGCTGGTTCCTGCTCCTGCTGAGTGCGGGGATGGAAGAAGATGTTGCTTCGCGGGCGTCGCAGCCCATTTAAACCGGATTAAAAATTAAGGATTGAAAATTAACAAAATAGTAACTTCGGGGAAGCCTGATCCTCTTGCAGAACACCCCGGGAACGCATTACCATTAGTAATTTAAATTCAGGATCGGAATTCGATGAGAAGAAGCGTGCCTGTCTTTTTGGCGCTCTTGATCATACTGTCGTGGGCGTGCCATAAAAAAGTTGCAGTCAATCCGCCTCCACGGATTCCGGATACCCCTGCGCCCAAAACCGACAGCGCATCTCTACCGGAGAAGCCTCCTTCCGTCCAAACAAAAACCGTCCCCTCGTCGCCGGCGGTAACAATCACGCCGCTCAGCCGCCTGGAAATGGGAGAGATCCATTTCCGGCAGGGGAAATACCCGGAAGCGGTTCGGAATTATGAAGCGTTTCTTAAAAGCAATCCCGGAGACGAATCGACGGACAGGATCCTTTTCAACCTGGGCCTGTCCCACGCCCTGTCACCCGGCTCGGACAGAAACCTGCCGGGAGCAAAAACGACCCTGAATCGACTCCTGACCGAATACCCGTACAGCGGATACAAAAGCCAGGCCGAGCTGATACTCAGCCTGATAACGCAGGTGGAACGAC
This sequence comes from Acidobacteriota bacterium, assembly GCA_016934295.1. Taxonomy (GTDB): domain Bacteria; phylum Acidobacteriota; class UBA6911; order UBA6911; family UBA6911; genus UBA6911. The sequence goes on along the minus strand of JAFGTD010000241.1, from coordinate 558 downwards.
TGACCCTGGATATCAGGGAACAGGATTCGAGAATCCAGCAGCTCCAGGAGGAGTTGAATCGGTTGAAGGAGATCGATCTGAAGCGCCGCCCCTCCCGACCAAAAGAGCAGTAGGCAGTCTGCCTACCGCATTTTTTCTTCGACACTGCGGATCTTGTCTTCCATTGTCTGGGCGCGATCGACGCGGGTGCCGATCCGAAGGGTGCTGGTGATTCTCGGAACTCCCATTTCATGAAGCGTTTCATGGCACTCTTTCACAGCATGCATACAATCGTCCCATTCGCCTTCGATATTGGTCCCATTGGCGTGCAGTTCCGTTTTCAGGCCGGCTTTTGTGAGAATCTTTTCGCAGGCTGCGATATAGGATCCAAGACTGACGCCGACTCCCATCGGAATGACGCAAAAATCGACAATCACCTTCATGGGTTCACCTCATAAGAAAAAGAAGCCAGAAGTCAGAAGCCGGAAGCCGGCCCGGCCTCCGGTTGGTACCGGATTAAACAATCTGTGACTCCGGGTAAGTTTTCGGGGGTCGGTCTCGGAGTCGGTATCGGAATCG
>JAFGTD010000240.1 GCA_016934295.1 Acidobacteriota bacterium | reverse complement strand
CGCCGGTCAGTACCACGCGCCCCGCATTGGGTGCGCGTATGGGAGTGCTGACCGCTCCACGGAAATCGGTACCCGAATGGGAACTGCGCGGTTGTCCGTTAAAAACCGTGCGTTTACCGAATGCGCTGATTACCTCTCCGGGGACGGGGGCATTGAAGGGGCCGTGCCACAGTTTTTCCGGGGTGATCGACGTGAAGATCGAATCGACCCATTCCCGTTCTTTCTGGATCCTGTCCAGTACCTCCGCCGGAGGTGTTACATATTTGGGCTCGACGTTAAGGCTTCGGGTCGGAAATTCCTTGGATAGGACAGCCAGTGTGCCGTTCGCGGTAACGGTGTCGTCGTCCTTTCCAATGCCCTCCAGTATAAATCCATATTCCCCCGGTTTGGCATCGCGGTCGATTCCGACAAGGCAGGTCCATTGGAGACCTTCGTTGTCCGTAAAGGCGTGAAAGTCGCGTCCAAAAGCGGACAACTGCAGTTGTTTCAGAGGACGGGAACTTCGGATTTCGAATATAACGACTTCTCCGGGCTGCAGGGACCGTTCCGTATGAGTAAACTGAAGGGGAGAATCAGGAAACCCTGCCGTCGCCGACGAAATAAAAAATACAACTGACAGCAAAAATGAATTGATTATTCTGTGCATGGTTATGATTGTAATCCTATTGCGGCGGAGTTCAAAACAATGTCCGTATTTTTCACGATAAACGGCAGAAAATCAGATTCTTTGTGCCCTTTGGCTTTTCCGACCTTATATTATGAAAGCAACTAGGGACCGGCAATTCTAGAAAGACGTAAGTAGTGCTTGCCAGTAATCATAGGTAAGTTGACAGAATATTCCGGATTCCACGGATTCCGGGTTCTCCCCCCTGCTTCGGTTTCCTGGCTTCCGGCTTCTTCATGAAAACCACAACGAGATGCGGTCCATAAGGAGGGACAATGAGAAAATACGGAATCTGGTTCAATATAATGGCTCTTTGTATGGTGTTTTGCCTGTCGGCCGCTGTTTCACAGCCTATATACGCACAGGCAGATGACGGAATTGAACTCTACAAGGCCGGAGAATACGAGAAAGCGGAATCAAAACTGAAGGAAACCCTGAAAAATGAACCCTTGAATACGACTGCACGATATTACCTGGGGCTGTCTCTAATGTATCAGGGTAACTTTACGCAGGCGCTCGAGGAACTGAAAACCGCTAAAAACGAACAGGAAAAAGCGAGTCAACGATCTCTCCCGGCTGTTCCGAATGCATACGAGATAGATCTCGCACTGGCACAGGCCTACATAGGACTGGAGCAGTATGAAGAAGCCTGGCCGAAACTGGAATCCGCAAGAATTAAAGATCCCGGTTCTTCGGACGTTTTCCTGTATCGCGGCGTTTATTATTACAAACAGAAGGACTTTGCGAAAGCGATCGAAGCGCTGGATAAATCCATCAGCCTCGATCCCAAGAAGGCCTATGCCTACTATTATATCGGGATGGCCTATTCTGAAACTGAAGACGTGCAAAAAATGCTTGAAGCCTTCAAAATGTTTTTGCAGCTTGCTCCCGATGCTCCGGAAGCTCCCGACGTAAAACGTAAGTATGATGCCGCCTGCTAGTCCGGCAGGTGTGCGACCGTGGAAAGTCTGTGAAATAAGCATTTAGGAATCCGGCCGGCATAAAAACCGGATGCCTGCAACATGACGAACGAATTGGTTCTGCTGCGGCGATTCCTGAGAAACACGCAGGCAACGGGCGCAGGTAAAATTAGCAAACTGAAAATAGTTGGATCTTAAAACGCCCGGGATGATAATGTAGTCAGTAGCTTTCCTGGGCGTTAAACATTAAAGCTGTGTATGGAACGTGTACAAACATGCATTGTATCTGACGGGAGAATAAATTAACAATGGCCAGAAAAACTGCGAGTAAACAAAAGGCTGTCGTTGCGAATCCCGACTCCATTGCGGGAGACGGGTACAAGGCGAAAGCGGCCGCTGCAAAGAAGAAGCCGTCTCGGAAAACCGGCGGCGAGGATTTATCGTCCATCTCCATCCATGAAAAAGTCGCGCTGCTTGCCTATGGGTACTGGGAGGAGAGGGGAAGGCAGGGCGGCTCTCCTGAAGAAGACTGGTATCGCGCCGAAAATGAAGTGCTGGCCCGCGCTTCTCACAAGAATTCCTGAAAAGAATTTCTAAGCAGGTATGGCTTCCGGACTCTCGACAAGCAGGGTGTGATAATTACGTGAGTTTGTTGGAGTGTATTTATTGGGCCTTTCCCAGGGACGGATGCAGAATCCAAGGGGAGTATAACGCCTTAATATCTGTACGGATTCGTCCGGGTCACAGTTCCTGGAATGCGTCGTGAATAGCCTGTACGGCTTTCGGTGCATCCTCCTGTTCCACGACCAGCGAAATATTCAGTTCCGACGACCCCTGTGCGATGGCGACGACGTTAACCCCCGCCTGTGCCAGCGCGGAAAAGGTTTTGCCCGCAATGCCCCGCGTTCCTTTCATTCTCTCCCCGACAATTGCGATGATGGACACTTCGGTTTGAAGTTTGACGGCGTCAATATTTTTAGCTGAGATATCGGTTTTGAATTCGCTCTGAAGAGCATCGACTGCGTTTTCACTGTCTTTTTGGGGAATGACGATGCATACGTTATGTTCGGAAGAAGCCTGGGATATCATCATGACATTCACTTTAATGCGGGCAAGCGTTGTGAAGATCCTGGCCGACACTCCCGGCACTCCGAGCATTCCGTTGCCCTCGATGGCGACCAGGCTCAGGTGATCGATTGAGGTTACATTCTTTACAATCTGTTTCGTTTCAGGTGCGGATGACGAAATTAACGTTCCCGGGTGAGTAGGATTGAATGTATTCTTTATCCGGATGGGAATGTCGTGCTCGATGGCCGGCAGCATTGTTTTGGGATGAATCACCTTGGCGCCGAAATACGACATTTCCGCGGCTTCGCGATAGGATATGGCCGAAAGCACCCTGGCTCCCTTTACATAACGGGGATCGGCCGTCATGACTCCGTCGACATCGGTCCAGATCCATATTTCGGCACTGCCTGTCGCCGCCCCCACTATGGACCCGGTATAATCCGAGCCGCTGCGCCCGAGGGTTGTTGTCAGTCCTGTTTCCGTGCTGCCGATAAAACCCGTGATGACGGGGACGATGCTGCGATCGATAAGAGGCAGAAGGATTTCGCGGATACGCGTATCGGTAACGGAAAAGTCCACAACCGCTTCTCCGAAACGGGCATCCGTGCGGATAACCTTACGGGTGTCTATGAATTCCGCCGGGATGCCGCTGTCGTTTAAAATAGCCGCAATCTGCAGGCACGAGAGGATTTCTCCGAATGAAGCGATGGCGTCCAGTGATCGGGGACTTAATTCCTTAAGCAGGCTCACTCCGCGTAAGAGACTGGCCAACTCATCAAAAATCGCGGATTGCCTGTCGATCAGTTCTTCCCTGCGTGCCGAGTCTTTGATGAGGGTGTCGGCTACATTGAAATGCTTTTCCTTCATCGCCTCAAAGTTGTTTTTTACCTTTTCGGTTTCGCGCTGTACGGAAAGACGGGCCGTTTCGAGCAGGGTGTCGGTGATCCCGGACATGGCGGACGCAACGATGGCGGGCTTCGTGGATATGTGGGTCTTTACGATTGTAACGACGTCTGCAAGCCGCCGGGTGTCACCCAACGAGGTGCCCCCGAATTTCATCGTGATCATAATGCGGTTTCCTTTATGAATACGGAATCTTTGCCGGATTCGATTAATTTTCCCGTACGAGAAGATTACAATAATGAATCGGAGAAGGTTGAGTCAAGGCGGCAAAACAGGATCCGTCCATCTTTGTGGCCTGTAACAGTGTGGCGCGGATCACACCGATAGCATTTTACTCTTTCAAATTACCTGGAAACGAGTCCCTGTTTTATTTTTTTAAGGCATCGGCAATTCTGAAAAAAGGCATTATTATGAGCTTTTTGACCGGATAATTTCAGCTTCTGTCAAAATAATTCAATTGATATGATGGTCTCCGACTGCAATTAGGGATATATAAGGTTGCCGGAGAAACAGGTGGAGGAAAACCGACATGAAAAGTGCCATAGCGGATGCAATTAATCTGGAGACGCAACCCGTCGCGGTTGTCTGGTCCGATAATGAACCCAAAGATGTCCTCCGTTTTAAATCGCAGCAGTGGGGATGCGTCGTCAGTTTTTTTGCAGCGGCGGCGACACGGAATATATCCGGAGCTTTTGACCGGAAGACTTTCGGATGCTGGGGCGGCGGCGTTGGCCTGGGATTCGGCAACCAGTATGAGGGTTTCCCGGGAGGCCTCGATTGTTTCTGCCGATTCCTCTCGAGCGGCAACGAAGAATCCAAGGAGGGATCCTCTATCAGCAAGCAGATGCAGTCTATGGGCTATGGAAGAATGGCGGACGATTTTATAGCCGGAGAACGCTATATAAAGACTCCTGAAGATGCGCAGCGTTTTGTGCGAAATCTGCCGATGCAGGATATTCCCGCCAAGTATGTAATCGTCAAACCTCTGGATCAGGCCGACCCGGAGCGGGACGATATAAAAAACGTTACGTTTTTCGTGGAACCGGACGGCCTCTCGGCCCTGGTTCTTCTTGCAGGCTACGGCAATCCCGAAAAGGAAAACGTGATCGTTCCCTGGGCTGCCGGCTGCCAGGTGCTCGGTATCTTTGCCTACCGTGAACTCGAGCGCGACCGGCCCCGCGGGCTTGTCGGATTGACCGATATCACCGCCCGGAGGAATGTTCGGACCATTCTCGGGGAGCATGTGCTTTCCTTTACCGCGCCCTGGCCTCTATTCCTGGAAATGGAGAAGAATGTCGAAGGCAGCTTTTTGAATCGAATGACCTGGAGGTCGCTGATCAGGCCGAAGGATTGACCGGTATCCTGGATGACAGGGTGAAAACGCGGACCGGCAAGGTGATTTTTTTATAAAGTAAAGCAGGGTGATTTGGATTATCGCAGCCGTAAAATCAGCATAAGAAGCGAACGTATCAAAAATTTAATGCGGAAACTGGATGAGGGCCGCTTTCTGATTCCGACATTTCAGCGTCCTTATGTATGGGATCCCGAAAATATTATCGATCTGTGGCACAGCATCTATGAGTGTTATCCGATCGGCAGCGTCCTGTACTGGAAGACCCGTACATATCTGCACGTTCACAGGCGGCTGGGGGGATTCTACCTCCCCGGCAATGGGGACGAAGGGGATGCCTGCCGGTCCTATATACTGGACGGACAGCAACGGATCACCTCCCTGTACGTGTCTTTTCAGGGAGGCGCGGGGAAAATACGGGAAAAGCATGATTTTGATTTCACCCTGTACTTCGATTTGAAAAATGAGGTTTTTTTCTTTGAAAATGAATACTACCGGCATCGATGGGATGTTGACGCTGCGTTGCTGCTTCGACTGAAGGATGTTCCGGATCTGCCGCCGGATTATTGCCGTCACCTGCCCGGGGTGTCCCCGGACATTGAAAAAAACCTGGATCAATTAAGATATATATTTACGGATTACAGCGTTCCTGTCATTTGTCTGGAGGGATACGATATTTCCAGTGTTTGTGCGGTTTTCGAGCGTATAAATCAAAACGGGGTAAAGCTGGATAACCTGGATATTCTGATCGCCAGAAGCTTTGAAAACTGCGATACTGTCGTAGAAGAAGATTTTCCCATAAAGTAGAGAAGGATGAGTTTTAATCCATCTCCGGACCGGGTGGCGCCGGCGGATCCTGTGCTATGAATCCTATAGAAATAATCCCCGTTAAAGCCCGCCGTGATCTAAGGCGCTTTATCCGGCTTCCCTGGGACATATATCGTCACGATTCCCATTGGGTGCCTCCCCTGATCTCCGAGATGAAGGGACTGCTGGATAAATCAAAAAATCCGTTTTTTGTCCATTCCAAGGCAGATTTCTTCCTGGCCCTGAAAGACGGCCGATGCGTCGGCCGGATAGCGGCGATTCTCAATCAAAACCACAATCGATTTCACGGCGAAAATATGGCCTTTTTCGGTTTTTTTGAATCGATCGACGACGAGGATGTGTCCACGGCTCTTTTCGATCATGTCGCACGGTGGGCCCGAGACAGGGGAATGGAACAGCTGCGCGGACCGGTCAGTTATTCGACCAATGACACATGCGGCCTGCTGGTGGAGGGATTCGATTGCCCCCCTTCGGTGATGATGGCGCACAATCCCGATTATTATCCGGGTTTGGTTTCGGCGGCCGGTTTCGAGAAGGCAATGGATTTGTATGCCTGGGTAAGAGCGGCCTCTATTCCCCTGAGTTCCAAAATAGTTAGGGTCGCGGAGAAATCCATGGGCAGGTCGAAGATTCGGGTGCGCTCGATCGACATGAAAAACTTTGGAAGGGAAGTCGAAATTATTCGAAGAATATACAACGACGCCTGGAGCAACAATTGGGGATTCGTTCCCATGACGGATGCCGAGTTCAGGCATACGGCCAAGTCCCTGAAAGCGATAGTGGATCCGCGGCTGGTTCTGATTGCTGAAAAGAACGACGAGCCGGTTGCGTTCGCCCTGACCCTGCCGGATATCAATCAGGCGCTGAGAAAAATCAACGGACGACTGTTTCCGATCGGACTGCCCTTGCTTCTGTATTATGCCCGCCGGGTAGGACGGGTTCGCACGCTGGCGCTGGGAATCGTTAAAAGACTACAGAACTGGAGCGGCCTGGGGGCCGCCCTGTATTTCGAGTCTTACCGCCGCAGCATAGAGGCGGGATATGGCGAAGGGGAACTTTCCTGGACGCTTGAAACGAACGATTTGATTAACCGGAGTATGCGGCTTTTCGAAGCCCGTATTTATAAGCGATACAGGATCTATCAAAAGACGCTATAAGAAGAAAGAAGTCAGAAGTCAGGAGTCAGCCCGGCCTCCGGTTGGTACCGGATTAAACAATCTGTGACTCCGGGTAAGTTTTCGGGGGTCGGTCTCGGAGTCGGTATCGGAATCG
>JAFGTD010000239.1 GCA_016934295.1 Acidobacteriota bacterium | reverse complement strand
CGATTCCGATACCGATCCCGAGCCCCGCTGTGCGGGGCAAGCCAAAGCCACGCCTTCCAGGCGTGGTCGGTTACTCTAATCACTCACCAGGGAGATCTCCCGGCTATGCCGGGAATGCAGTAAAAGTTTGACAGATACGGGAGCTGTTGTGTAATGAATCCCAACATGTTTGTTTCAATCGCAGAAAGTATCTGCAACGCTATCGATAAACCAATCGGGGTCGGAATCGGTATCGGTATCGGGATCGATCCCCTTTCGTGTTACACAATTTCGATTCCGATAGCGATACCGACCCCGACACGGATGATGATGTCCAGCCGCTTTGAGCGGCTCATCAACTAAAGCCCCGGCTCTGCCGGGGTGGTAAGTTACTTTCGAGGTTATGGTGACTGTCACCGAAATTAGACGGATACCATTTTATGGGATTGGATGTTCTGTGACCGGTAGCCTCTTTCATACAAGCCTTCCATCGCCAGTAAATCCTCGTGGGATCCGGATTCGACTATCTTTCCGGATTCCATCACGTGAATGGTGTCGGCAACCATGGCGGTGGAGAATCGATGAGTGATGATCAGGCAGGTTCGGTTCCGGGTGTGAATCCGGATACGATGAAGCCAGTCGGCTTCGGCCCAGGAATCCATGGCGCTGGTCGGCTCGTCCAGGAGCAGGACAGGGGCTTTCCGCAGGAAGGCGCGCGCCAGGGCGATGCGCTGCCACTCGCCGACGCTGAGTTCCTCGCCGTTTTCAAATTCCTTCCCCAGCAGCGTGTTATAGCCCCCGCTGAGGGAGGCAATGGGCGCTTCAGCGCCGGCAGCCGACGCGGCGCTTTCGATGTCCTGACGGGACGGATTCGTTCGAAGGCTTCCAAAGGAAATGTTTTCCGATGCTGTATTGTTGTAGCGAACGGGTTCCTGGAACAGGACCGTGATTGCCTCGCGGAGCTCATAAAGCTTGAAATCGCGAATGTCGATTCCGTCCAGGCGTAAGCTCCCCTCATCCGGGTCGTAGAAACGGCAGATTAATTTAATGAGGGTGCTCTTCCCAGCGCCGTTGGATCCCACAAGGGCTGTGATTTTCCCGATTGGAAGCCGAAGGTTAAAATCCTTCAATGCAAAATGGTCGCAGCCGGGGTACCGGAAGCCCACGTTCTCAAGAGAAACGCCCTGGCGAACCATCATGGGAAAGGGAATGGGGTGCGCCGGTGAAACCACCCTGGGTTTTAATGCGAGAAATTCGAAGAGGTTTCCGAGAAAGAGGCTGTTGCTGTATATGTGACCGACATTCTGCAGAAGAGAACGCATCAACCCCTGGCCTTTGTTGAAAGCCTGGTAGAAGAGAGCCAGGTCTCCCAGTGTCACTGTGCCGATGGCGACTCTCCAGACCATCCAGACAAGGGCACCGCCCGTTATACCGAGACCGGCTATTCCGGCGGTGAGCTGTGCGAGAGTTTCGTTCCGGGTGAGTTTCAGACGCTCCCTGAACAGGCGTTGCCTCAATAGCTGGTATAGGTTTGCGAAGTGGTCTCCCAGGTTGAACAGGCGCATTTCCGCGGCCGGTTCTTCGGAGGTCAGCAGCCAGTCGTAGTACCAGGAGCGACGTTCTTCGGGCGTGTTTTTATGCCACAAACGGTGGTGTTTCAGACTGAACCGGAGAACAACATAGATGGCAGGGAGAGTGCTCAGAAAAAGCGCAGCCGGAAGCCAGGGACCGTATGGCAGAATCACCGTTGCCATTGCGGCAAGTGTGACCGAATTCTGCAGCGCGCTTCCCAGGTTTTCGAGCAGCAGTACGGGGCGGTGACCGGATTCGTCTCGTGCGCGGTGCAGGTGGTTGTAAAACTCGGCCGATTCATAAAATGCAAGGTCGGCTTCCACGGATTTGCGGTGGATCCGGTCGCTGATGTGGTTTCTCAGCAGTTCGGCCTGTACGCCGCGGATCCAGTTGATGCCGTTGCCCAGAAGTTCCGACAGCAGAAGAACGCCGCCTAACAGGGCGCCGGCTGTCAGGATCGGCGTCATGACATCCCACGCTGCTCCGGCTCCCGCAGTCGATGCCACGGAATCCACAATCCGCCTGGTCAAATAAACGGTCGCGACCGGCAGCAGGCCCTGGATTAGCAATAGTATAAGCCAGCCGAGGGTCCACTTTCGCGAAGCGGCCCACATAAAGCCGATAGAACGAGTGAGGTAGCCCAGGCGTTCCATAATTGAACCGGTATTTATAAATTTCGACATTTTATTAAGAAGTCAGAAGCCAGAAGCCAGAAGTCAGAAGCCAGAAGTCAGGAGTCAGAAGTCAGGAGTCAGAAGTCAGGAGTCAGAAGAAAAGACGGAATCCTATTATCTAATTTTCAATCTTTAATGCGTTTGCCCTTGCTTTGGCGATCTCGCAAAAATAGGGCACGGAGCCGTCCAGTTGTCCCGTCTCGAGGTGCGCATGTGCCGGACACCACAGACACAGGTTGAAGAGCGGACAGACGCCGCAGGCTTCCGCATATTCCTTACGTTCCGATCGCATATCGCGGACTTTGGGTACCAGGGTACGCCGGATGTCCCGGAGGTTTTGTTTCCTGAGATCGGCCGTGCAGTCCGGATGGCAAAGCGCGGAGCAGAGACGGAACATCCCGGCGTATCCTACGCAGAAATTTCCGTTTCCCGCGCCGCAGCGGAAAAGATGATTCCCGTTCGCATCGGCAGGCGGCCCGGATTGAGTCAGATCGGCACACCCGCTGCGTAACGCCACGGCTCTTTTTTCGTCGGCAGTATCCAGAGCCGCAATTTCCTCGGGGGACAATCGTTCCGAACGGATTTCTTCATTCCTCCCGGGATCCCGGTCGAATCGCAGATGAAGAAGCGGATCGAAGCGGAAGTAGTCTTTGGTTCGTTCGCGGCAGAAGCGGGCTATTTCGGGCAATTCGGAAACGTTGGAACGGAGGGCCATGGCTTTCAGCCTGGCCGGGATTCCGGCGGACATAAGACGGTCGAGACCGCGCATGAAGGCATCGAACGATCCGGGCGTCCGGGTTACGCGTTCATAGGTTTCCCGGGTGACACCGTAAACCGTGATCTCGATATCGCGCGGCGGGTATTTCAGAAACAGTTCGACGTGTTCCCCGGTAATGCATTGAGCATTGGTAAATACCGAAACCAGCAGTCCCTTTCGTTTGAGCATGGAATAAATCTCGGGAAAGTCCTTGCGCAACAGGGGCTCGCCGCCCGTGATCAGACACCACAGAGAGCCCAGGGACACGGCTTCATCGGCGATGCGGGCAATTTCATCCGATTGGAGTTCCAGGCTTCGCGCATGGGCGTCATCAGCCGGAAGTCTTATATAACAATGGCGGCAGTCGCTTGTGCAGCGGGCGGTCAGCTCCAGTTCGAATGAAAAAAGGCCCCGCTCCATGTCTCTCTTTTCCCAGAGAGGCAGCTCCTGGATGGGGATGGACGTGACAAGAGATTTACTCAAGGTGAAACCTGTTCAAATCAATATCAGTGATACCGCTGCGGCTGAAAATTTCTTCGGCCTTTAAAAGCAGGTCCTTTTCCAGCCCCATGCCGCGATAACGGGGCCTTACAAGAAGGTCATCTAGGGACCATTTGTTTTCGGTGTATTGTAAAGTTGCCCGGGCTGCAGGTTCCCTCTGGGGGCCAAAATGCAGTGTCAGTGTCCAGCGGTTCAAGGGGATGCCTGGAAAAACCGGTCTGTTAATGTCGAATTCCTCCGGCTTCAGCGGCATGTATAGATTCAGTTTCCGCCATGATTCTTTCCATACGCGGACTTCAAAGCGCCCGGGACGGCGCGAGGAGGCTTTAAGGAAACGGGACGTGTATCGATAGATTGGATTCTGCCGCACAGCCGGCAGTACGGCGATAATACGTCCTCTACAGGCGCCGTACAGGTCCGCAACGAGGCGGCGCAGGGCAAGGAAGGCTCGATCCTGTCCTTTCTGCGGATCGGTGTAAGGATCGGTGAAGCGGCCTTTCCTCTCGATGCAGGTTACGACTCCCAGCAGATCTTCGTCATAGGTGAAAGGATCGCTGACTTGTTTATTCCGGTCCGAGCGGGTGACGATGTAGGGCCTTCCGGCCAGAACGCCTTTGCCGATGGTTCGATGGCACACCAGCCTTCCCGAACGCCGGCAGACGGCAATATCCCCGATGTTGACCTGCTCCACCCTCCTGGACTGAATGTGTAACAGGTCTCCGGTGCGAACCAAGGGGTACATGCACATGCCTTTTGCATGCAGAATGGCCCTGTCGCGCTCCGCCAGCGCTTTGCCGATTTCCAGGGAATACGCAATCAATCCGGGGGGACTGGTAGCCATAAAGTTATCAGGGGAAAAGGTTGGCTTTACTTCGGGGAAACCATCTTCCTCCTGGAAAGTTCTTCAATGATGCCGATTACGTCGGCTTCGATCTCGCCTTCGGCCGCTTCGTATTCGGTCGCGAGTTCCTCGATGACCTGCCTGAGGCTTCGACGACCGTCCAGTTTCTGCCATATGGCCCTGCCGGTTTCATTGAGGGTGAACAGCTCATCGTCGGTGTCGCCCATGCCGGCGACGAGCGGTACGATGATAATTTCGCCTTCAATTTCCCGGGCAACCACATTTTCCGAAGGGGCAAAGGCGGAATCCAAGGTATTGGAAGGATCCATAAATTATCTCCTGATCTGTTTTTGTGCTGTAAAGGTATTTTCAGGAAGGGAAAGTGTCGTTACAGATCGTGGTGCAGTACTTGCCGCTTTGGTTATAGCAAAGATTTTTACTGGTCTTGGCTATAGCCGATTGATTGCCGCCGCCCTTGCATGCCAGCAGCACGGCTTCCTCCGGCCGGCTTCTTACCAGTTCGACCAGTTGAGGTTTTTCCCATTTTGAGCACTGTTCCATAGGTTGATTCCTCGTTTGAATATCTTATCGGTTATTCCAGAGAATTAATGCGCGCTTTCCAGTCCGTCACATCCCAGGCCCGCTCGTTTTCATTCAATAATCCGATGTTTCTGGCCTGCTTGTGCGTCACATCGCACAGATACTCGACGGGTGTGTCGAGTGTTCCGTGTTCCATCCAGGATTTCGCCGGACACTGTTCGCAAAACCCCTTTAAGAAACAGCGGGCGCAGCGTTTTAAGTAATCAGGATTTCGGGCGACCATTTTCCTGATTTCGGGTGTAAATTTCAAGAACATCGTGTCCAGGGAATTGTTTTTTAGATCGTAAACGGTGTCCGGGTGCCGGAGCGTGAGGCACAGCTGGGCCCGGCCGTAGGCATCCACGCAGACGCCTTTGCCGGCGCCACAGGGAAATAATCGGTCTGTAGGCCCGGACAGGAATTTTTTACAGAAACGGATCATCTCCGTCCTGTGATACTCGGGTCTGCGAAGAAGAAAGCGCATGCCTTCCTCGGGAGAGTATCGCAATTGACGAATACCGCAGTTCTTTTCCACGGAATCACGCCGCGCCCTCAGGTCCAGGAACATGGCATAATCGGGCGGCTCGTCCATCCAGGGCAGCGTTGCGGCCCAGGATTCAAAGGCAGGCACGTCCTTTTCATTAGCGGGAAGCAGGACCCCCTTGACGATGAAGGGAACCTGTTTTTCAAGCAGCAGGTTTATTCCCCGCATGGTTGTGCTGTAGGCGTCGGGTCTGCCTGTTACTGCCCGGTAGCTTTCCGGCGACATGCCGAATACGGTGATCTCGATCTTCTCCAGCGGAGGGGTTCGTGCAAGTATTTCGGCAAGGTCGGGCGTGATTAGAGTGGCATTGGTGAAAAGTATGATCCTTAATCCCAGTTGCCGCGCAAAAAGATACAGCTCGGTGAAATCCGGACGGATCAAGGGTTCCCCTCCGGTAAACCGAACGGATAAACAGCCAAGATCCGCCGCTTCTTTCAGTACGGTTTTTACACGGTCGGTATCCATCTCCCCGGCCTGTATTTCCCGATCTCCGGCCGGTTGATTGATGTAGCAGTGGATGCAGTTGAGGTTGCAGCGTTCGGTCAACTCAATATCCATGCCTCCCAGCTTGGGAGCGCGGTCCGGCCATAAGACGGCTTCATCCAGCCTCTTTCTGACCGTATAGGGATTGGATTCCTTATTCATTCGGTAAATTCCTGCAAAAGGCCGCACAGTGCACCGCTTCTGTCGAATTCCAGGTTGTAGCAGGGGATTTCTTTCGACATGGAGTCGAGCAGGGTCAGCATCTTTTCCCACCAGTCGGCGGTCATAAACGGTCGGATCAGACAGGCCAGCAAGGGACGCAGAGTCAGTTTTGGATCTTCGATCCGGTGCAACCTGTTCCTGGGCGATTTCTGATGAAAGAAAATGGCATGCAGCGGGGCCGACGAAGAGGAAATATCGGGCACCTCTCCATGGTTCCAGCAGCCGTGGACCTTGAATCCGTCCGGCCAGCGCCGGACGATGTTCCGGTCGTCGCACAGAATCTCGGCCTGTCCCCGGAGCATTTTCACGATAGTCGATTTGCCCGCGTCCGAATGGCCGACAAAAAGCAGCCCTTTGCCGTTGAGGATTACGCCGGCGGAATGGAGGTAGCAGCCTTTCCTGTCCGCCAGCACGCGCGCCAGCAATGCCTGGTCTGTAAGGGCGAACGTCAGGGAAGACAGGCTCCTGGACAGGTAGTCCTCTTTATCCGGGTGATAAATATGAATCCGCGTGTGGTCGTTGTTGGCAACGACGAACTTGCTGGGCAAATGGCTGTTTCCATTGGATTCCACCGTTTTGTAGATCCAGCTATGGTCTTTCCGGTAAATGGCCCAGGGTTGTCTGTCATACACTTTCTCTCCCATATCCCGACCGTTCAGAAACGGCGGAGAGAAGTGATAGTGAATGGAAATGGAATCTTCCTGCGGCCCATCCGCCTGAAACTTGCGGAATTTCGGTTCGAATGTAAGGTCTGTTATGGGCAGATCGGAATCGATCTGGACGGATATGCCGGCTACCCGATAGTAGCGGCGGTGATTTTTTTTCCAGTCATCCATGTATTTGCTCTCGGCGCGCGCTGTGTCGCAGAGATAGGGAATCGGACTGTTATAGTGACCGTGCTCGAGAAAGGCATAGGCCCCGCACCAGTTGCAGTTAGTTTTGCGGCAGGCACCGCAGTTATTCATATACTCCGGATCACCGCGCACTTTGTCGGCCAGCGACGGGATAAATTCCTCCCACGCTTCGCGCAGGGTGCCCCGGCGCAGGTTATAGCGCATTGCGGGATCCTTGATAAAGCAGCAGAAGGATGCGCCTCCGTAAGCGTCCACATGAAATTCCCGGCGGGATTCAATGCAGCCGGCGAACAGCCGGTTGTCGTTTCGAGCGCTTATCCCGCATCCTGTCGATACGGCATTGTCCGATCGGGCCGCTTCCGTTCGATCGGCGAAAGAAACGTCGGGGGGATCCAATAGGACAGTATCTCTCGGTTCCAGACGCTGAGCCCGGATTTCCGCATTGCGTTCTGCAGAACCCGATGCGGACATGTATAGCCAGGAGGCGCCCACACGCCATTGCGGACTCAGTCTTTCGGCCAGTTTCACCATGGCGTCCCACTGACGGCGGTTGGCGCGCATTGGAACGAGTTGCACGGTAAATGCGACCCCTGCTTCTTTCAGGTAGGCGAAACCCTGCATGGCCTGTTCGAATGCCCCCTGACGGCGTGCGACATAGTCGTAGACTTCGGCTGTGGCGCCGTAAAGCGCGACCATTTTATTCCCTTTACGCTTCAATTGCCGGGCGGTTGCGGGCGTAATCAAGGTTCCGTTTGTGTTCAAACTGTATGTAACTGCCTGACTCGTCAGGTATTCGAAAATCTCCGGGAAATCCGGCCGAAGCAACGGTTCGCCGCCGGTAATGTTCCACTGACGGCACCCCAGGGAGCGCGCTTCATCGGCGATGCGGCGGATTTCATCGAAAGACAACTCCTGTTCCTTTTCAGCCGCATCGGCAGGCAGGGAGATCCAGCAGTGGCGGCAGGCATTGTTGCAGCGCCATGTCAGGTCAATTTCGCCCTGTAGCGGCAGCCGGGGCTGCGATTGGATTTTTTTGATGGATAAATATTCCGACATGAGACTGCTGTTCTGTGCTAAGTTTTGGGCCAAATGAATCGGCCCGAACATCGACTATTGCTCGAATGCGCCCGTATCTGCAGCGAGCAGGAACGCAAAGACAGGATCCTTTCCTCCATCGCCGAAGGTATGGATTGGGAATACCTGCTTGCTGCGGCGGCCCGGCACATGATGACTTCGATGATTTACAGGCATCTGCATGCATTCTGCCGTGATGCCGTCCCATCCGGGATTATGGCCGGGCTTCACGAACACTACAAGAAAAACTCTTTAAACTCTCTTTTATACACAGCCGGGCTTATCAAAATCCTTGATTTGTTCAAGAGACGCGGGATTCGGGCGATTCCGTTCAAGGGACCCGTTCTGGCCCATTCTCTATACGAGGAACCGGAACTGAGGGAATTCATCGACCTGGATATTCTGGTAAGCGAACCGGATGTTTTCAGGGCTTTAAAGCTGTTGTCGGATCTGGGCTACGGCACTGTACCCGATTTTTCTCCGTACATTCAGGCGAAAATACTCAGGAATGATTTTCATTATCAGGTCAAAAAAACGGACGGCGGTAGTATGGTCGAGCTTCACTGGAATCTAGTGCCGGGCTATTATGGATTCAAACTGCCCGGATCCATCTGGCAGCAGCGGGCGGAATCGGCTTCAATTCAAGGGCATCAAGTTCCCAACCTTACCTGTGAAGATCAGCTGACCGCTCTTTCGCTGCATGGATACAAGCATATGTGGCAAAGCCTCATATGGATTGCCGATATTGCTAAAGTTCTTGTCCGATATCCGGAATTGAACTGGGACAGAGTATTCAATCAATCCGATCATCCGGATATGCGGCGTATTCTTTCTTTAGCTTTGATTTTAGCCGAGGATCTGATCGATGCGCCCCTGCCTCAGGAAGTTCGCCGGAGAATAAGAGGAGATAACGAAAACATCAGGCTGGCCTGGAAAATTCAACAGGCTCTTTTCCGAACGGCGTCGGCTGAAGGGACTATGGGTTTGAAGTTGCTCCAGTTCAGCCTCATATCCGGATGGGGCAACAGGCTCCGCGCCCTTGTCTATTTTGCTTTCAGGCCGCTGCCGGTGGATTTTAATATCGTTTTGCCACGTTTCCTGTATCCGCTTTACTTCATCATGCGCCCCGTCGGCCTTCTGTTCCGCTATCTGCGCCGCCTCACCGCCGGACAGTAATTTCGGTGACTGTCACCGAAATTAATCGCGGCCGCCCTGGACGATGCGTTTCGCCGCCAGCGGTATGGCATACTTTCTTTCCCATCGCGGGATTTTAAGTTTGACGGTTTCGATCCACCGTGTCAGCTCCGGGAAGATATAGGCCCCGATTGCCAGGCCCCGTTCCACTTCCGCACGGATTGCAAGCTGTTTTCCCAGGTCGACGACCGTTTCCAGGCTGATTTTATCCCTCCAGAGAAGCAGCGCTGTTCCCATGTGGGGCCACATCGGCATCGCCGGATTCATGGAAGGATCGCCGATATGATAGGCAAGGAGTGCGACCAGTAACTCGGGTTTGGGTTTGCGCCAGTAATTATTACCTATCTGGATTCTTTCGGACCATTCCTCCGCTGCCGGTTTCAATTTTTTCCGCTTTCCGCCGTTCACATAGGTCCCGTTATCCAGCAGCGCGGCAAACTCTGTGGCCGGAAAAGCCCCGGGGTCGTTGTAGAGAACCGTCAGAGCGGCGCCATTTCCCGAAAGCACGGTTTCTTCGGTGGCAACCGAAAACTCATTTTCGATCCTGGCGCCGAATAGATCCAGTGCGATCAGGTTGGTTGTGCGGCAGCGCTTGTTTTTATTGGCCAGGGTGCCTACGACAGGGGGCAGAGACGACGGATCGAACCGGGACATATGGATGACTACACTGAGAGCGGAGTTGAATGTGAGGAGAAAATCTTCCGGTATCTGCGATTCGTGCGCCCAGACCAGGGAATTAACGAGCCGAAGAGCTTTCTGCTCCTCTCCACGCAATATTTTGGCTTTTTTGCGGATCAGGCCTACGGCGATAGTTCCTTGTTCCGTATTCAGCATGCCTACGCTATATCCTTTAAATTCCTTACCTTATCATCTTCATACACCGCATCCCGGATTCTTTTTCTTTTCTCGATCGATATTTTAAGCATATCGGCATGCAGGCCGAGTTGGCGCATGGAAAAAACGACAAGAATTTCAAATCCGATCAAAATCAACCCCAGATGTATATTTTTTGAGATCGCAACCAGGAGCGCCATGGTACAGAAGACTACGGCGATGGTGTAAATCACGATTACAATGCGGCTTCGGCTGCGTCCCAGGTGTACCATCAGGTGGTGCAGGTGATTTCGGTCGGCGTGGAACATGCGCCTGAATCGGAGTCCGAGCGGTCGTCTCGATTTCCGGGTGAAACGGAAAAGCATAACCAGAAGAGTATCGATGACGGGCAATCCAAGTGCAAGGATAGGGACCAGGATGGCGATTGCGGCCGGAGCCTTCATGGCGGATTTGACGCTGACGATGGCCAGCAGGAACCCGAGGGTCAGCGAACCCGTATCTCCCAGATAGATTTGCGCCGGCGCCCAGTTTTTCCGCAGAAAGCCGAGGCACGATCCGGCCAGCGCTCCCATTATCATGGCCGTCAGGTAGTCGTGCTGCGAAAGGGAGATTATGAGGAGGCTGAATGCAATAATCGCGACGACTCCGCTTGCCAGACCGTCCAGCCCGTCGAGAAGATTGATCGCATTCGTGACTCCCACGATCCATATCAGAGAAATCAATCCTGTCAGAATGCCCAGTTTCAAATCTTCAGCGAAGGGGAGGTTGATGGTTCCGAAGGTCCAGCCGACCCTGATGACCAGCAGCGCGGCGATTGCCTGCATCAGGATGCGGGTGACCGGAGAGAGGCCGACGGAATCTTCAAGAACGCCACAGATAAAAATGATGAACAGGGCCAGGACGACGGTCATGAACTCAGGTATGGTGAAGCTGTCTTGAAAATCTCCGTAACGCAGGGCGGTCAACGTTCCGCCTCCGATGAAGACTCCCAGAACGACGGCTATGCCTCCCAGACGGGGGATGGCGTCGGCCTGCTCCCGACGCCCGCCCGGATAGTCCATAGCGTGTACCGCCATGGCGATGCGTTTAATCAGAGGGATGGCCGCGCTGCTCACCAGGAAGGCAACCAGGCCCGCGACCAGGCTGAGGAGTAATGTGTTTACCATTGGATCCTGTCCAGAAAAAGAAATGGTGTCGTACGGTTTTGGGGATGAGTGTTGTTTAATTTCGGGCTTTTATTTCTGCGCATTAATCCAATCCGTCAGAAATTGTCTTTCGTTAACAGGGATTCTTTCCTGTCTTCCCTGGTCATGGAATCGTTCAACCGCTGTCGGGCGGTTTCCTCTTCCATGCGCCCCAGAAGCGCAAAAGGGGATTCCGGAAGATCTATTTCCCGTTCAGGGAAGGATTGACGGTATCCGGCATGCCGGCGATTCCGTTCCATGGTCGTCAGATACATAAAATGCAGGGAAGAGACGAAATTCCTGCGCCAGAGCCGCCGGGGTTCCTGAAGCAGACGGGGAAACCATTCGAGGCCGCACGCACGCCATAACTTCCCGGGGCGGCGGATGTTTCCGGCGAAATAGTCGAATACGGCGCCGATGGCGCCTATCACTTTCACATCCATGGATGCCGCATTCAAATGCATCCATTTCTCCTGTTTCGGCGCTGTCAGCGAAATCCATAATACGTCCGCTTTTGCCGCATTGACGGCCGCAACCATGGCGGCGGTTTCCTCTTTGGAGAATTTTTCCCTGTAAGGCGGAGAGTAGGATCCGGCGAAGGTTATCGAAGGATAGAGCTTTTCAAACCGAACTTGCAGCCTGTCGAGGGTCTTTCGGCTCGATCCGAGGAAGAAACAGCGCCTGCCCCCCCGTTCGTTAAGAATGCGCGAAAACCCTTCGAAAAAGTCAAATCCGGTGATTCTTTTCCGGATGCCTCTTCCGTGCAGGGCCGAGGCTATAACAATACCGGTTCCGTCCGGCGCGACTACGGATGCGGATTCAAGCGCTCTGCGGAAGACTTCATCCCGGCGCGACACGACGATAGAATGGGGATTGGCGAAGGCAACCGTAAAGGGGGCGCCAGCAGTGTCCAGCGCCAGCAGTGCTTTATCCGTAAGCGTATTGAGACTCAGGAGACTCACGGGGATGCCGAGAATCCGCTCCGATGAATTTGTATGTCCTGTCCGTTTTGTCGACATTGAGTTGCCGCCAGGATCGCGGCCATGGCCCGGGCCGTTCTGCAACCGCGTGGGAAATGCAGGTTAATTGTTGCGCGGTTGTTGCGGCCCGAGTTCGATGGCTTTTTCGTATACGGCGATCAGCCGTTTGTAGTAGTTTTCCGGCGAGTATTCGCGTCCGGCTTTCTCCCGCCCGGCGCGTCCCATCTGCCGGCACAAATCGGGTCGATCCCACAGATGGCGTATCTTCGCAGCCAGATCCGTGACATTGCCCGGCTCGAAAAGCAGCCCCGTCACGCCATCCTCGACAATTTCCGCAAGACCGCCGATGCGGGAACAGACGACGGGCTTTCCATAGGCCATGGCTTCGGCCAGGACGCTCGGGAAACCTTCGTAACAGACACTGCAGAGGACGATTATTCTGCAGTTTTCATAGAATTCGGCGAGTTTCCGCTCCTTGAGCATGCCGCAGAATTCGAAGTTGTCCGGTGCCGTTTCGAGGAGTTGCGGCAGGCGGTCATACGCCCCCGCAGCCCTGAATGCAATATTCCGGTGCAGGCGTGCCGCCTCCATCAGGCTGGGCATATCTTTTTCGGGGCTTATACGGCCGGCGTAGCCTACATAGTTTCCGAGAGCGCCGGATTCCTGGCCTGCTTTTTGACTTATGGTGTTGGGTATTACATGGATGCACTCTTTTGGGAAACCTTCCCTGATGAGGACCTGACGCTGGAATTCGGTCAAAGCCACAAACTCGGTTACATTTTTCCTGAAAAAATCCCTGCTCCGGGCGATGTAATTTCGCAGGGCATAGCCGAGGCTTTTGAACCTGTCTTTTTCACAGTTATGTAAAAAACACCACCATTCGCGTCCATGCGAACACTTTTCACAAATCCGGCCCTGGTGCATCAACAGTCCGTTCGGGCACACCAGGCGATAGTTATGCGTCGTCATGACGACGGGGAATCCCATCTCACGGCACACCTGAAGAATCGACGGAGAAATCAGTGGATAAAGATTGTGCACATGGACCACGTCCGGATTGAATACGGCCAGGATCCGGCGCATGGATTCCCTGGATGAGCGGCTGTACATGCCGTTGAAGAAGGCGCGTATCCGGCCGAAGCGCATCTCCGGGATCTCCCCGCTGCTCCGGTGGAACGGGATAACCTCATGGCGATTATCCCGAAGCAGGGCGGTTACGGTGTCCACCACCATCTCCTCGCCGCTTACGGAACCGTAGGAATTGTGAACCATGCAGATGCGCATAAAGTTGTTTCCTAATAAACCGCTTTCGGCTCTAAAGTAACCGTTGAATCCGTTTCAGACTCTGCAGATACACCAGCGGCCTTTTCATACACCCCGGATATTGCAGAGACCGTATTGGCCCAACTGAACTGTTGGGCACACTGCATCGCTCCTCTGCTGAGACGCTCCACCAGTTGCGGGTTCCGCGTCACCGTCTCCAGCGCCCGGGAAAATCCGGCAACGACCGAGCCTGGATTGGAAACGGGAATTTTGATCCCGCATGTGTCGTCTATAATGTCACCAAAGCCGCAATGATCCAGGCAGACGACAGGCAACCCGGTCGACAGAGACTGCATGACAAAAGTGGAGGTGGCCTCCAGTAAACTCGGAAAAACCGCCATGTGGCATTTGTGAAGCAGCGCAAGAGTCTGATCCTGCGAGAGCCATCCATGCCAGACAATGGCATCAGCGACACCCAGGCGGCCGGCCAGTTGTTGCCATTTCAGGAGCTCGGGACCGTCTCCCGCAAAATGCAGCAAGGCGCGTTTTCTCAGGTTCCCGGACTGGAGCGCGCGCAATAAGATCGGGATTCCCTTAAGCTCCAGGCACCTGCCCGCCCATACAATCTGAAGGGGTTTGCCGTCATCCAGGCGGCGGAGGCGGCCCAGCGACGGATCGGCGGCCTGTTCGTGAACGACGCACGCGTTTACACCGTGGATCCGGAGCAGATTGCGCCTGTCTTCGCGCGTTTGCGCTATTATGCGGGCGGAACGGATCGCACGGATGACTCGACGGCTGGCGCGAAACTGGACGGCGTTCAGAATATTCTTAATGCTGTGAGCTGCCTGGTTGCGTATGCCGAGAACCGGCATCATGGACCAGGGAAACCGGCCCGTGCCTCCCATGGGGCCCCAGATGAAGGGCAGCTCCAGCTTCCATAAATATCCGGGCTCGCGAAATGTATCGGCCCGAAGGTGATGCGCCAGGTCAAAGGCGTTGCGGGTGCATAGCGTGGATGCTGTTTCGAACGATCGTTCCAGCCACCTTCGGTAGCGAAGCATGGCTCTTAAGGGCAGCGGCGAATGATGGCCTTTCGCTATTCTTGATTGAGGGCGCGGGATGAAATGAAAGTTTAATCGGCCGTTGGATGCCCCGTTCTTTCGCAGATATTCGCGAATTTCTTCTTCATACCGGGCTTCCGTCAATACATGGATATCGTAATACTCGCTAAGCCCCTTCACAATCCGCCATGCGGACCCGGGCACATGCCCCCGCGCGGGACTGCATTCGTACGCTTCAACCAGGACCTTAAGCCGCTTTGTCACATCAAGCCCTTGAACCGAATTGACGGCACATTTCCAGGATGTGTGGAGAACGTCCGGCCATGTATTCTTTCAGCATCCAGATCTGCAGATATGTTCCGCGATCGGCGAGTGTCGGGCCCTCAGGCCTGCACAGGATTTCCGTTTCTCCATAGAGTTTCAGAACCATTTGAGCCGCTCCAGGCCATGGACCCACCAGGGAAGCCTGGCGGAACAGAAAATGAAAGGCGTCGCTTAAAGCAAGACCATCGGACCGGCTCTCTTCCCAGTCGTACACGAACAGCCGGTCATTGTCGATTTTGATGTTCCATGGTGCGAAATCCCCGTGGGTGCGATGCAGGGCCAGGGATTTGCCGGCCGTATCCCCGGCGAGGACCCTGTTTAAAATACTGCCGAGCGGCAGCGGAATATCGGTCGCCCGATCCGATTCGGACCATTCTTTCAGTTCCTTCCAAAGTCGGGTTTCATTGAATGGCAGGATTTTCGGGCTGAGGTGCGAAAGCTCCTTCAAGAAGGCAAGATGGCGTTCGGTCAGACGGCCTTCCTGCCGGTTCGCGGAAGTAAGCCTCCCTTCCTGCGCCAGAAGGTAGTAGTTGTTCCACCATCCTTCGGCCAGTGGACGGGGAGCCTGCCTGGAAAGGCCGGAGCTATGGATTGCCCTCAGGGCTTCCGATTCCCTCTTGACGGCACGGAGGCCGGTTTCGGAATCGGCGATCCGCACGACAACGTCCTCCCCACTTTTGCCCGCGATCGCGAGCGCCGTTATTTTTGTATGTGTCTGTCCGGAACCGGAATAAAGGACGAGATCCTGAAACGGGTATCCCAACCTGCGGGAAATCCATTCCAGCAAACCGCCCTTGTCGAACGCGCGCTCATCCCTGGCGTGCAGGCGGATCATTCTCCTGGAAAGATGATGGTGCATGCCCAGGGAGTTGAGACCTCGAACCAGCATGAGCCCCATCCGAGCTTTGAGGCTTCCCGGTATGTGGAATTTTAGGGCCCGGCTGCGTGCCAGCCTCGTCGCCAGGGGGATGAACAGTTTCGGTTTTCCGGAAGGCAGCGCCGCATACTGTCTCTTGTGTTTGAATCCGGCGGCCGAGAATCCTGTTGACGAATCCTGAAGGCATGTGTCCAGGAAAATTCCATCCGGTTTGATCCAGGGAATGAAATCGTCCATGCGCTTCTCTTCAAGCGACCCGACTACAACGGCGTCGTACCGGGTGCCTTCAACCGGTTCGATATCGACCGTCCTGTAGCTTCTGGCGAGATCCGAAACGGTGCCCGAATCGCACCCGATCGCCCAGATGCTGCCGTCGGCCGGACAGGGAAGAAGGACCTTCCAGGCTGTGTCTGTATTGTAAGATCTCGGGGCTCTATGCATAACGTGCCGCCATGCGCGATGTAACGGCTTCGAGTGCGTGCTCCGAACTTTCCTCAATCGAACAGCCGACGTCGATCCAGACAGCCCGGCGGTTGCCGTCGCAGAAGGCGCGCAACTCCCGCACCTGACGTTGCACCTCCTCAGGAGGCAGCTCCGGCTTGCGCCGATGGATGATTTCCGGGCGGGTGCCGAGGCACAGGATCAGGTCCGGTTTGGGGATGAATGCGGACAGGAAATGGATTATCGGTTTCGGCAGGCGGATTCTGCCGCGTTCGGGATCGATGAAGTAATCGTAGAAATACCGGTCAAAGAGCCAGATCGTCGGTCTTTTAACCATTGCAGGATAAACTTTGAACCAGTAACCGAAAATATAGTCCAGCGTGTAATAGGACAGCCGGAGGATGGAGCCGACAGGACCGGAAGGCAGGCCGGCATGAGGGTTCGATGTCGGGCCGGAGCCCGTAGGTTTTCTCATGAGCCTGGCCAGGCTGGGGAAGAGATTCGGCCGCATATGCTCGTAGCGCGGTTTGTGGTTCAGGGCGTTGCGCAGAACGGGCATCATGCCCCGCATCAGGGTCGTTTTGCCGGATCCGTCGGTTCCCAGGACGGCGATCGTTACCCCGGGCGGATTGAATATCCTGCCGATCCGGCGGCCGATATTCTGTAATTTGGAGCGCATAAGGCGGAGTCCGTGTCTGGGTATGGTTCGAATCAGTAGGGCCCGTCTTGTGATCCTGCAGAGCTTTTTCCAGTCGACGGCGTCCTTTTCGACGGATAGCGCGCGGCACCATGATTCCGCCGCCGCAGCGCCCAGGCAGCGGTTCAGGTGTTTGCGTATCTCCCGGGGTTTTACTGCGAAAGCGTTTTTGGCTTTTTCCGCATAATCTTTTTTCGGTTTGCGGTTGAACAGAACCTCTTTCATGCACCGGTAGAGGGCCGCATCCTCCGCGGAGGCCGTTCGGACTCCGTTGCAGGCCGAGGCATTGTGCAGGAGAGTGTCCGTATCCAGGAAGGGCAGCGCCCTGTATGCGCAGGCGGGAAATAAATCGACATGCGCGCCCCACCAGCCACGGCCGTTGCGGCCGCAAAAGCAGAAAAGCCTCAGTTCGACCCGGTAACGGCAGATGCACGAACCTCCGTGGTTCAGGGCCGTGGTTCGGGCAATTTCTTCCGCACGGTCAATACAGTCGGGCGGAACCAGTATGTCCAAATCCCCTTTGCCTAAATCGTACGGAAGGTTCGGGGAGCCTCCCAAAACACAATACCGGATCCCGGCTGTCCGGAATCTCTGGAAGAGTTCAACCAGGAAAGGCTCCTGGGGAGAGAAACCTGTGATGTCGGGGTAGGTGGATTGCAGGTTAGTTTCGGGATTCATGGGCAATCTGCACTGCTCTAAGGATCGAGTCGGCCGCGATCTGCGGTGTAAAGTCGGACACAATGTCTTTTGAGTTTTGCCCCATCTCCGGTAAACGGGACCGGCGTTCCAGGCACCGCTTCAGGCAATGAAACAAGTCGTTTATATCCAGAGGATCGAAAATCCATCCATTGCGATCGGGGTGGACCAGTTCCGGCCAGCAGCCGTTGAATTTCGAACAGAGGACGGGCAGGCCACAGGCCATGGCTTCAGGAACCACCAGGCTCCAGTTGTCCTCCAGCGTGGGAACGACAAACACATCGGCCGAAGCGTAGCATCCGGAGAGGTTGTCGTAATCGACGGCTCCCGCGAAGCGCACATTGCGCAGGCCGAGCGAATCGGCCTGCTGCTGCAGCAGGGTTTTTTCTGAACCATGGCCTACCAGTACAAGCGTGGCTTTCTCTTCATAGGCGCGCTCCAGCAGCGCCCAGGCTTGCAGCAGATGCTGCAGGCCTTTGCGTGGAATAAGGTTACCCACATAAAGGAAGACGAAGCCGTGCGCATTCCACGATCGCCTCGTTTCGGTTTTCTCCTCGGGCGTGACAGCCGCTGACGCAAGCCCCAGAGCGTGTGTATCCGCAACCATATTCGGTGCCGTGATTTTGGAAAGGGGCATGCCCAGCGATCGGGTGTATTCGAGGCTTTGGATCCCGTTACAGCACATGGCGTCGATGAACTTTAAAACCGACCGGCGGTATGCCAGACGGTACCATTGCACATTCCGTTCTGTATGGAATGTGCGCTCGTAGCAAACCACGAGCGGCAGCCGATTGCAGAGTTTGTACAGGAGAGCGAATGAGGTCCATGAGGAGAAGCCGTCGCCGATCAGGACCTCCGGAGCGGTCTGACGTATCTGTTTCAGGACACCGGGCTGGTATACGAGCGAAACGCCGCGATTGGCGAAACCGCCGCTGACCGAAGAGCCCATGTTTTTTTCGCCGGCAAGTCCTATGGCGCGGTCGCCCAAGGTTTCGGCCAGTTTATCCTGAACCCTGGTCGGGGTATGATCGCGGGAGTAGACAAGGGAGAGTCTGCCGCCCACCATTGCGTCCAGGGCTTTAAATACGGGAATCCTGTAGTCCAGCACCGATCGCCTCACCCAGGTAATGCGTTCGGTGCCATTGCGTGCCATAGGATAAATCCGGTTGGAGGCCAAAACTCTATACCGTCTGTTTCTGCCAGCGCATGACCAGTATGCGTGAATTGCTGTCGGCCGCCATGCGGGATGCGAAAAGCATATGAAAAGCTGCAAGAGTGGCGAAAACCAGGGTGGTTGTCATACAGTGCTCGCCGAGAAAGGCGAGCGTACAGCTGTTTACAAGCCCGGCGGTGAGCCCGGCGGCCATTCCCTGCGAGCCTGCGAGCCTTGAGTGGATGGCGGCAAGCGTTTCCTTGAACAGTCGCGCAATCCATATGATGATGAAAACGAGACCCAGGAGCCCCGTGCCGCCTATAACGGCAAGAAGGGAGTTGTGTGAGTTGCTGGCAAAACCGACCAGGCGCGGAAGCATATCGAATCCGGTGCCCAGTAGAGGATATTGCATAATCTGATTCAGATAGGTCGCCCATAATCCCGTCCGTCCGCTCATGCCGGTCACATCGTAATCCTCGGACTTGCCGGGAAGCAACAGGGACTGGAGATCAACCCCGGCAGCTATACCGATGATGATGAGAACGGCTATCAGCATGAAGACCGCAGCGCGCTGGTGCCGGGCCAGCAGAAACGCAACGCCGAGCCCGCAAATTATGGCTACGATACTTCCCGTGCTGTGCCCCAGGATTATAAAGACCAGAAATACCAGAGACATCCTGCGCAGGAATTTCTGTCTAAGGGGATTGGAGTGTGACAGCATTTCGCCGATGCAATAGCAGAACATCATGGCGCTCATGGCGGTATAGGAATTGGTTTTCCAGGCTTCAAATGAGAAAGCCATGCCGATGGACGGTCGCTGAACATTTACCTGAAACAACACGATCGCCAGGGACACCCAGAGCATGCCGCGTTCCGTCGAAGCAAAGCTCCGACAGAAGGATAAGGCCACCAGAATGCCCAGAGACAGCACTACGACCTCAAAGGCGCGATAAAAGGAAAAAGCCGGCGAGGGGGACCAGACGGCGCTTATCATGCCGAAACCGTAATAGAGCATCAGCACGCCGAAGGAAGTTTTGGCCGCCAGTCTCAGCAAGGGGGTGAGACGGTTCGAAAAGACCAGGTACGTTGCCAGCAGGAACACGAAAATTATCTGGACGGCGGCGAACGTATCGACCTCGGCGAATTCTCCCTGCGGTCTCCTGCGGACAAATACCGTTACGCGGAAAACCCAGGCCATGATGAGCAGCCAGAGGACAGAAAACTTGCCTCGGGTAAAAAATGCCCTGTCGGCCAGAGCCTGCGCATACGGTATTCTCCTCCGGTCGAGTATCCGACGCATCCAGGTATTGCGCTGTGCGAGTGGATCGGAAGTCGACACGATTGCTTTACCTCCCTATTTTCGATTAAATGCCCGCGAGTCGT
This sequence comes from Acidobacteriota bacterium, assembly GCA_016934295.1. Lineage (GTDB taxonomy): Bacteria > Acidobacteriota > UBA6911 > UBA6911 > UBA6911 > UBA6911. The sequence continues at coordinate 31,838 of JAFGTD010000239.1, read as the reverse complement.
CTTTCAGCGAATCTGTATTGCAGGTAAGTGCGCAGGCGGACCAACAGACACATCGGCTTCCAGGTCAACCATCCGGCGGCCAGGCCGAGGCGCCACAGGCGTCCATAAGGCCCTTCCAGGTCCTTTTTGTAGGATGTGGCGCACTGTTTCGCCCGGGCGTCTCTTCCCACGAATATATCGGCGAAGGTGTACCAGGTCGCGATTCGACCTCGCAACTTTTTAAATCCACGTTCATCCTCGCCGCTGATTCGTGGAAGAATCCTTGATTGCCACTGTTCGACGGTTAAAACACGCTGGTAACGGTTCTTGAATTTCCTGTAGTAATTACCGCCTCTCCGGATTTGAGTCCCGTCTGTTGTAAGCAGGATCTCCGGAATAAAACCCCAGGAGCCGAAGGTGGACAGGTAGGCCCAGTACTCCATATCCCCGCTTAATACGAGGTCTTCCCGCTGACCGCCGGCTTTGTCGAACAGCGAGCTTCGTATAAGGGCCGATCCGCAGCAGATATGGGCATGTTCGGACCAGAAGTCGAAAAAGGATTCCAGAACCAAAGGCTCCATTGTCTCAGCCGAAGGGTTTTCGAGAAATTCCGGACGGACATGTGTGTCCCGCAAGGCACTGTAGGAACGACGTCCGACACTCACGGCGACCGCGACAGGGTGCTGTTTCAGAAACGAAACTGTCTTTTCAACGAATTCTTCATGCCAGTAATCGTCATGATCGATGAAAGTTATGAATTCTCCCTTCGCCATTTCAAAGCCGCGGTTGCGTGCTGCCGTTTCCCCCCGATTTTCCTGGCGCACATAGCGGATCCGGTTGTCGTAGTTCAAGGCAATCTCTTCCGTGCCGTCCTCGGATCCGTCGTTGACAACAATAATCTCGATGGACGAATAGGTCTGGGAAAGTGCATGGTCGATGCACCGCGCAAGGCTAAGCTCGGCGTTGTAGGCCGGGATGATTGCCGACACAAGGCCGGGTATTCTCGCAGGTGAATTTTCTCTGCCGTTTTCCATTATTTCGAATTAAAAGATTAACTCTGTTTGCGGTTGATCAAGGCAATTAGTTGGAGATGACTGCGTTGATAACTTCCGTCCATGCATTTCTCCAGTTTTTTTCACTCAAAGAGTGACGTGCGGTTTCCCAGGCGGACCAGGAAAGCCTGGTCCGCAGATCGCGGTCCGTGATCAGTTCTTTCATCGCATCGTGCAGCGAATCCCTCGTAGGCCATACGATGAGCCCATTGTGGCGGTCCACCACAATATTGGTCATTCCGCCGACATTCGTTGCGATACAGGCGCAGCCGGCGCCCATGGCCTCCACAAGAGAAAAGGCGGTGCCTTCCGAACCCAGGGAAGGCACGACGGCGATATCGATATCCTCCAGAAGACTTGCCATTTTGGTCTGCGGCACTTTGGTGAATGTTACCTGCCCTTTGCCGGTCAATCTTTCTTTAATAAACGGCTCATCCGTACCCTCTCCGGCAACCATTATCTGAATATCAGGATTGCCCTCAAGCAACCGTTCTATAGCGTGAGTAAAAATCCTTGTGCCCCTGTATTCCTCGAATCTTCTTGCAAACAGCACCCGGAGGGTTCGCGGATTTCGATCTAAACGGGTTGAGACTTTTTCTTTTTCGAGAACCGTGCAGCAATTGGGGATATAGTGCGTCCTTTCCAGCATCTCCCCATGGTTGAAGGTCCGGTACCAGTTAATAAAATTCAGATCCACACATACTCGATAACGACCTCGTTCGAAGGTTTTACGCTTCACCCAATGAAGGTAATTCCTGTAAATAGGCCATAAGATACGGCGAAGCCCGCCCAGGTTCATCAGTCGCAGGGGCAGGTCCCAGTGGATTCCGTGTTGAATTGTTACGGAGCGGGAACTATGGGTCGGGCAGCTTTGATTATCGGCACAGAAGACAATTACGGGGTTTTCGGTCGTGTCCTCTTTACATGCGATTCTGTGCAGATGAGCGATAGAACTGTCGGCCGGTGCGATTCCCCGGACAATCAGGGGGCCTACTGTGTTCGTAAAGTCTAAATTGGCCTGTTGGTACAATACCGGGGCATGTCCCATATCAGCGGCCAGGTTCGACAGCCTCATAATATAGGTTTCAACGCCTCCAAGAGCGGGGCGACTGCTTCCGTCGCGTTCCAATAATCGCGGGAAAAACATGTTTATTCTGGTCATTTCAGATTGCCGGTGGAAATCCCGGCTCCCGTCTTTTCTATAGAATCTTTTTTAAGGTCTCGCCCGCGCTGAAAGCAAGAGTGTTCATTTTCTCGCTGACAGGCTCTATCCGTGAGCGGATACCTTCCTCGTTGTCGAGAAGATCTTTGATTTTTGTAAAAACCGTATCTGAATCCGCATCTGAGAGAGGAAGTCCGAATTCCGTGTCTCCGTACATTTCGCGGCAGATTTTTTCTCCCTTTGAAGTCGATACCAGGATCAGGGTCGGCGTTTTGGTGGAAAAACCCGCCAGGGAGCAGTGGAACCTCATTGTCATCAGGGCATTGGCTCGGGATACGGCCCATTTTGTTTTTCGGGCCCCGATTTTTTCAGGCAGAATGTGAATCCTTTCCCGGTACTGTGTGTTCAGGGCTTCGTAAATGGGAGCTAAAAAATAACTGTCGTGATGCGTATGAGGGACAAACAATACTCGAACACGGAGAGCATCCAATATTTTCCTTGTCCATTCGATGAGATCGTTATGAAAAATTTCTACGGGAACGTGCCCGTGAACGTGTTCCAGGGAGCCGAGGCTGAAGTTTATGGCGAGGAGTTTGGAACCGTTGCTGGATTGCGAAAAAGGCAGGTCGAAGGGTTCGGGTTCCATAACGAACGCTGGATCCGCCGCAAGAAAGACGTTGTCCCTCAATCCCAGGGTGCCGCGCAGATATTGATAGGAATCCTGCTCGCGGACGATAATGGCGTGACACTTTCTTAAGTGTTCGACCATTTCACCCAGCCGCTTGCCGGCTTCCTCCAATGGTCCGACGGATGCGCACCAAATAACGTAGGGTGTCCCGAGCTTAATAATTTCGTTGCCCATTTCCATAATCGAAAAGGGATAGGGCCAGTCCTTTTCCTTATTGGCGAACGTATACAGGTCCCCGCCGATCGAAAGAACGCAGTCGGATTGCTTTGCCAGCCTTCGCGGCACGGCCAGTGGATGCGGATCGAACAGGCCTGATTTGCGGACCATGCTTCTGCAGAACAGCTTGAACCGGATATCCATCCAGCCGCTTTTAATTTCAATGCCGGTTCCCGGGTTCTGGACATTCCCGTGATTCGGTTTTCTCCAGGATCTGTGCGGCAGCCAAACCTCGCAGCCGGGAAAATGACGGTGCAGAATTTTTTCCGTTCCCAGTACGATCGCGTTGTTGCCGTAATTTCCGCCGATTCCCGGACCGAACAACAGAAACTTTTTATTCATATGGATTCCTGGCCTTCTGAGTGTTGCATGGTTTTGAATCAATCCACCAGAACGTAAGCCAAACTGCCGGCTTTTCTTCCCGGGGCCGGGATTGATTTGTCTGTGTATCCCATGATCAGATTCGTTACTACAAGGTAGTGTTCCGGTATTTTCAGGGTCCTTCTAAGTATCGCGTCTTCTTCCGGCGTATGATGCATCCAATTCAGCAGAGTGACCCCGATCCCGTGCACATGCGACAGCAGAAGCATATTCTGCAAACCCAGAGACGCATCGATAAAAGGCAGGTTCCTGTCCTGAAGTATATAGGGGCGGGTATCCGCGCAGACAGCCGCAAAGCAGGGAGATGTTTCCCCGAAACATGTGGCGCCCGCGCACTGACGCATGCAAAGGGCTACTTTCTCGGGATTTTGAGTGATAAACAGCTTGGTCGGCTGCCTGTTGCAGCTGGTAGCGGACCAGCTTACAACATCGGCCAGTTCCTCCAGTATTTCCTTCGCGATGGGCCGGTTTTCAAACGACCGGATGCTTCGCCGGTTCTTGATTAAATTAAGCAGATCGTTTTTTTCGATTCCCGTTGATGGTGAGGTGGTGCCATGCCCGTTCCGGCATCCCTGCGCCTGTGTGGCTTCATACTCTTTTTTTATATCCAGAGCCCATTGGTAGGAGGGATCTGCAACAAGGGCGGAATCTTTCAGCCGCTCCAGTTGCCGGCAAAGTTCCTGATAGGGTGCGCCGCCGTGGTTCGTTTCCCAGTTCTCAGCCCGCAGGCCTTTGTCTACGATGTGGCCCCATATTCGCAGTTCGCCCAGGATGAATTCCGGATCGTTGGAACACCTTTGCCTGCAGCGAATCAGTATGCGCATCCGGGCGAGTTCCCGAATCAGCAAGCGTACAACCGTCGAACAGGTGACGTAAAGAGCGGTGAGCCGCCGGCCTATCAAGGTTCTTACGGTTTTTCTCAGGGCTGCTGCCATTGGAGTGAGACTCCTGCGCTGTCCGCCGCGAAATATGGAAAACAGAAAAGGCATCCTGCCGGGATAGGTCTTGTCTTTAATCACTCTTTTCTTCCGCCCGGTACGCCGCCGGATTTGTATTGTCGCGCCACACTTTTATCAACGCCCAACCCGCTAAACCGAGAGAGATTGGGAAGCCGATAATCCGGTAAAGAATCGATATGTCGCAGAAGCTGGTCGCAAGAAGCGCAACGAGTATCAGCCATACAAGAAATACTTCTTTTGAAATCATAAGATTCTTTTTTACTTTGCAGTATTTTATATATACGGGCACAAAAACGATGGAGATGACTGTATAGGCAATGGCAAATGAGGCCCCAAGTCCAACGGCGCCCCATTTTGACAGGAACCAGGTTGCCGGCAGCAAAACGGCTGCCCAAAGCAGGTTGTTCCAGAGACCCCACCAGAGTCGGTTTCTGGACACCAGTACCCGCAGCAGACCGCTTCTGTAAGTCAGGATGCAGGTAGTGAACACAACCAGGGCGAAGGTAGTTGAAAAGGTCCGGGTTTCAAAATCAGAGCCGAATATTAACAGGGCGATTTCCGGGAAGCTCAGAAGCGGAATGGCCAGGAAAATTCCGGGGATCCACGAGGACAGTATATTGACGGCGCCGAGTCTGTTGGAAATTTTATCTCCCGCGTTGGAAACCATGGACAGCAGCGGAGCGTTCAGCATCTCGTTGGCCGTGAGCATCATGCTCTGGAACAGAAGGGCGGCGCTGAATATACCCATCTCACCGTACCCATCGGGTTGATTGACAAGGAGAGCGTTGCACATCCACCGGACGGGGCCGACCAGAATGCCTCCGAGGACGGCCGGGAGACTGAATCGCCACAAAATTGGCAGTTCGAGACTGCAGCCTTGAAAGGTATAGGGTATTTTATGACGGGATCCTTCCCTGCGCAACTCCAGGTGGTTCAGCAGCCATTGGATCCCCAGGTTTATGGCCAATCCCCAGGCAACGCCGACGGTGCCGCCTGTATAGGCGCCAAAAACCAGTATCGGAAAAGAAACCAGGCCGACAAGCAGATTGATCCGTGCAATGGTTTTAAACGCCTCAAATCCCGCCATGGCTCCCGTCTGGGCGCCGTTGACGGCGTTTAAGAACAGAACCAGAGCGCCGATCCGAATGATGCCGGTCAGATGCGGTGCATTGAGTGTATGTTCAGCCAGCCAGGGTGCAAACAGAAACATTCCCAGCGCCATCAGTCCGCCGGTTAGGGTTGCTACCAACGATGAAAGACGGATAATGCGGCCTGCTTTAGCGGGATTGCTGCTGCGGAATTCCGCCACATATTTTGTGGCGGTCAGCCCGAGTCCGAATCCGGCGAAAACACCGAACATTCCGACGGTGGACCGCAGGATGCCCAGTTCACCAAACCCCGTTTTCCCAAGCAGCCGGGCGACGCATATGGAAGCGGCCATTATCAAACCGCGCGAGATAACGGTCCCGGCTGTCGACCAGAAGATGCCCTTTGCCAGTCGATAGCCCCGCGGGGAGGCCTCCAGCCTTGCCCATAAGGAGCAGAGGAACGACGGGCAGACCTTCTGAAAGGTTTCTTCGTCGAATTTTATTCGGTTTTGCCCCGGTGTTGACTTGGGGGAGGACCGAAGCGGTGCATTATCAGGAAGCGGAGGGGCGGCTGTTGCCCGGCTCTTCGTCAGGTAAGTAGGATGCGTATTCGGCATACTGATGATAGTAGTAGGTAAAATCGCTGGAATGCAGATCGACATTATTGCACAACACGCCCAGGATGCGGGCATGGACCATTTCCAGATTCTTTTTCGCCTTTTTCAGAATTTCCGGCGGATTCTTGGCTCCCTTGGTAACGAGGATGACGCCGTCCGTCATTGGCGCCACAATAAGCGGATCCGTTACCGTCATCAACGGCGGCGTATCGATCAGTATGTAATCGAATACCCCTGAGGAAGCTTCAATCGCATTCTGCATCCTTAACGAACCGAGCAGCTCTCCGGGATTCGGGGTCTGGGTGCCCGAATGGACAAGCGATAAATTCGGAATCGTGGTTTCCCGAATTACGTCGGAAAAACCGACCTGGCCGGTTAAATATTCGCCCAGCCCGGCGCCGTTTTCCTTGAAAATCTTCTTGACCTTGGGCCGACGCATGTCGCAGTCGAGAATTAATACGCTTTTTCCGGTCTGTGCGAGGCTGAGGGCCATATTGCAGACGGTGGTCGTTTTCCCCTCTCCCGCTCTGGCGGAAGTAACCGTAATGATTTTCGGAGGATTCTCCGGTGACGAAAGCAGTAGTGCAGTGCGTACTGCCCGGTACGATTCGGCGATAAGCGAACTGCCGGCCACCAGGGAAGCCAGTTCCACACCCTGTTTGGCCAACGCGTTGAAATATGTTTTTCTTTTCTTGTCCGAAGGCCTGTAGCCGTAGCGGCTCCGGGCGGACTGCAGGCTGGGAATGAGTCCCAGCGACGGCAGGCCGATCATTTCCTCCACGTCTTCGGGCGTCTTTACCGTGTTGTCCAGGTAATTCAGGAAGAAGGCCAGGCCCAAACCGCCCATCAATCCGAGCATCAGCGCGATGGCCAGGTTTTTTCTCACATCGGGATTGAAGGGAGCCGTGGGCACTTTGGCCTCGTCGACCACACGAATGTTGCTGGATTTCAAACCGGCAGCCACACCCGCCTCCTTCAGTCTCTGAAGCAATCCGTCGTAGAGCTGTTTGGTGGTTTCCACCTCGCGCTGGAGGATGTTGTAGTGAATGCTGGATTCGTTCAGGTTGTTGGCCAGGACTTTCTGCTTGTTAAAGGCCTCGGCCAGAAGTTTCTCCCGGGCCATGGCCGTTTCATATTCCTTGTAGGCATTTTCTATCGCCAGTTGCTGTTCGCGTGCCAGCTGCTGGCGGGTTGCCTGCATTTTGCTTCTCAGCTGTTTCACCTGCGGCATGGAAGGTCCGAACTGGGACGATAACTGGGCCAGCTCCTGTTCGGCCGAGAACAGGGAGCTTTGAAGTTTTTCAATTAGGGGAGTCCGCAGAGCCTGGGGAAAATTCTCCGGGTTGGCTTTGGCCAGGGTGAGATAGACGGATTCCTTGTCCATGCGGATCGAACGCGCTTCGGTCAACTGGGTGCTGATATCTCCCAGTGCCTGATGGACGACATCCTTCTTTTCCGTTACATTCAGTATGTTGTGCTCCCGGGCGTATTTAATCAGGTACGCTTCGGATTCCTCAACCTTGGATTTCAAGTCGACGAGCTGCTTCTGGAGGAAGTCGGTTGCTCGGGAGGTGGCGTCGTACTTGGCCTGGAAGTTATAGTCGATATATTCGCTCGTGATAATATTTGCTATCCGTGCCGCTTCCTCCGGATTGGACGATGAATAGCTGATTTCAACGACGCGGGAATTTTTAATCGGTGTTACCGAGAGACCTCCCAGAACCCTGTTAATGGCCTGCTGCCTGACGGTCTCCCGGGAGGGGGAAACGGTGGCCTTCTCTTTCTCAACGGATCGCCCCGTAACCCGGGACCAGAGAGCGGCCAGGCGGTTTCTTTTTCTTTCCGGGGGCACGACGGTGGCGTCTACGCGATCGAGCCCCGCCGCTTCCACTACGCGTGCGGCCAGGGTGCTGCTGGTGATATGTTTGATCTGGGTTTGGAGGAACTCTTCGTAAAAATAGTTATAGGTCTGGTTGTTGTTGAAATCCTGATAGGGCAGCACATTGTTCGATTGCTGGTCGATCTCCAGCTTTGCAGTTGCTTTATAAATAGGGGTTTGACGGGTTGTATGCGCTATGGAGATCAGAGCCGAGGCGAGAATAAAGGCCAGGATCACCCATTTGCGCCTTTGAATCTGTCTCAGGTATCTCCGCAGATGTTTCCTGGGACCAAACGGGGAACCGCTGTATGTCGCAGGATACGGAGATAACTCGAAGTACTCGACCGGCGCACCTGCTATGTCTGGGCGTATTATTTTATTATTGCCGTTGTCGGCCATCATTCTCTCCGGGGGTGATTTTGCTGTTCTTCATTTTTAGTTTCACAGGTTTCCTATATGGGTTTTGCTCCCTGTTCAGGAATCGAGCGTTGGCCTCCTTAACGAATAAATCTCCATGTAAGCGCACCGGGAATGCTTTCCAACAAAGCCCATCCGAAGCTTTTCTTCACGCTGCCCGGAACATAGATCATATCGTTGGGCTGCATTGCCATGTCGGGATGTTTCCCCTTCAGTATCTTGTCCAGATCGAGAGTCGATCTTTCGATCGTCCCGTCGGGATGCTGGCGAATAAAGGCGGTTTCCCCCAATTTTGAAGTTCTGGTCGGCCCTCCCGCGATGGCCAGCGCGCGGGAAAGCGTGATGCCCGTATCGACAGGAAAGTCGAAAGGTCCCGGTCGGTTGACGTCGCCGATGATATATATCGATGTCGTTTCCCGTACCGGGATGTTGATCACATCTCCGGGCATGATCTGGATGTCGTACGACATGTCCCCTTCGAACAACAGCTTTTTCAAGTTCACTTCTATTTGTTGTCTCAAATCGGGTTTTTCTTCGCCGGTCTTTGCTTCCGAAATGGAATCGACAGTCTGTTCCTGAATCGGCCTGTAGGACCTTTCGATCAGGGCGATGTCCCCGACCTTGGTGAAGTTCAGTCCTCCAGCATTTGCAATGGCGTTGACCAGAGTAATGGGGTGATCCATTGGATACTGACCCGGCTTGACCACCGCGCCGACAACGGAATACATCCGGCTGTATGGCTCCTTTACAACGACCGAAACCTGCGGATCCTTTACATAATCCGGTTCCAGCATATCCGCCAGTTTTTCCTGAAGCTGCAGGGGGGTCAGGCCCCGGACCGGAATCTTGCCCAGAAACGGCATGTTTATGATTCCGGATCCCGTCACACGCACCTGGCGGCAGAAATCGGGAGCTCCCAGAACATTTATGTCCAATAGATCGGACGCCCCGATAGCGAATTCCTCCTGTATCAGCGCGGTCTGGGCCGAACATAATGACGTTGAAATAACCAGCAATAATAACAGTCGGGCTGCTTTACTCATTTTCTTCGTTCTTCCGCGTTTCGAGTATATCGGTTAAACGCTGAATATTTTGATTGAGTGTGCTCATGGTATCGTTCAGAGCCCCCAATGCCGCCTCAACAGGCGTAAGCTCCGGAGGATTGTTGCCGTTTCCATTTTTCGGCAATTGACATGCCACCGAGCGGGTGAACTCGGAAATGCTGCGGGCTCCCTGGGAAATGGATAAATCGCGCAGTAAATCATACTCTTCCTGCGAGAGTCTGAGGCTAATGATTCGTGATCGTCGATTCATTACAGCCATGAATAAATAATTCCTTATGACCTTATAAAATTAAATTGGCACGGCCCATGATTCATCGATATCGACGGAGATGGAACGCTGTAACAGATGAATGGATAAAATAAGTCTATGCAGCCCCTTCAGGGAGGTTAATATCCCTTCGATGCCCGACAGAGGTCCCCGTTCGATGCGAACTTTCTGTCCGATATTCATATAGGATCGGGGTTCCACCTGGAGGCCGGAAACGACGGTAGCCTGCAACGCCTCTATTTCAGCATCTTCCACCGGATGGGGCTCGGACCCGATGCTGACGATTTTATTGACGCCGGGAGTTGTAAGTACGGGCAGCCTTTTATTGATATCGAACCGGCAGAACAGGTATCCGGGAAAGAAGGGAACCTGCACTTCCTTGATACGGTCGGACCACCTTCTTTTCTGGTGATACAGCGGCAGGAATCCTTCATAGCCTTTATTGAGCAGAGCCGATGCGGTCGCCTTCTCAAACCGGGGGCGCACTTGCAACGCGTACCATGGAAATGTTGTCTGGGGGATCTTTAGAGTCATTTCGTAAATTAGGTTTCGGGTATCCGCAAGAACTAGGACATCAGGAGCCCGGAACTTTTGTTTTTAAACTGCCGTTCATTCAACCATTCACGCGTTCAATTCTCCGAACAAAGTCACCTACTACCTAACTAGTATCGGCGGCGGATCGAATTGCATTACACCCATGTAAGACAAATGTAATATGGCGTCGTTTCGTATATCGCACTTTGGAGCTGTGGTGGCGGCCATTAATTCGCAATGCCGCATTTACACTACCGCCGTTTCAGTCACAGAATTTGTTCTTCGAACAGGATTTCCTGCTGCGTTATTAGTACCGTTGACGGCGTGGAATGCATTACGCCGATGTGTGACAAAACTTTATAAGCAACGCTCGATAGTTTGTTGGATATAAGTACGGATGATGCTTGCGGACAACCGGCGATTTATCCTTCTTTTATTTGCACTACCGTCGTTTCAGTCACAGTATTCGTTCTCCGAACAAAGTCACCTACTACCGATTTAGTATCGGCATAAAATGGAATTGCATTACACGAATGTAAGACATATGTAATATGGGACCGGGATGAAGTGCGGAGAAATCGGCGACGGAATTACCGCCGGTTTATTGCAAGACAATGCTGTATTTATACTGCCGTCTGTTCCGCGATTTTGCTATTCCCGGGGAAAAAGCCGACAACTGCCGCATTAGTATCGGCCGTCCGTCGCGCCGCGGTATACGAATGTAGGACAAATGTGATATGAAGGCGGATCCGTAACTGGGAAGCGCACGGTTTAAATTCCTTCCCGGCGCCGTCAGCCGGATATGTCGGAATCCTTTAAACCAGTTTTCCCGCACCCATGCCTTACATAAGTCATACCGACGTATTGCAGAACGCCCGAACTGCCGGTATCTCAGTGGTCTCCATGCATTACGTTTGTATTGCCGGAATATTGGAGGGAGGCTCGGAGAAACGCGATAAATGTCCGGACGGAATCGATAGAAATATGTAACGGATATCAATCTTTGATTCGGTTTCGTAGAGGAAACAAAAACCGTCGGTTAAGTTGCGCCCTACCCATGTAATACTAATGAACTCATAAACCGGACCGGTGCCTTTGCGGGAAACGGATTTGGGAATAATCGAATCAGTGTTTGGGGAATTTTATATTACCCGGGTCATACCTATGTATTTGAGAGAACCGGAACTTATTGCATTTCAGCGTTCTCCATGCATTACGTATGTATTACCGAAGTATTGGAAGGATGATCCGGAGGAAAGGGAACAAACGAGCGAACAGGATCCACAGAGAGAAATTGCGGATATAAATTCTTGAGCCATCCTGGAGAATAGATGGGAACATTCGTAGGATTGCGTACTACGCGTGTAATACTAATGTGCTCATAAAACGGGTCGGCACCTTTGGGGAATCGAATTTTGAAATCCCGGAATCCATAACCGTTGATTTTGTAATACCCGGGTCATACCCATGTATTTCGGCGAACCGGAACTTATTGCATTTCAGGATTTTCAATGCCTTACGTTTGTATTACCGGGGAGATTGGAAAAGACAGTGGCGGTGTGATGAAAGAGCGGGGGACGGTTAAAATCGGCCTGAGCCTTGTATGACATTGCCCGGATGCGCTATTTTTATCATCCGTGCTGCAGGCGGACTACGGCAGCCGCGGGATGTCCATTATCAAAGGAAGGTTTGTTCCTATATGAGTTCCAATCAAACGATGCCGTCCCGTTGCCTGTCCGTTTTGGGGACCGGATCCGATGTCGGCAAGAGTGTGGTCGTGGCGGCGTTATGCCGTATTTTCGCCAATATGGGCATTCGCGTGGCGCCCTTTAAAGCCCAGAACATGTCGAATAATTCCTACGTAACCGCTCTGGGTGGAGAAGTCGGCCGGGCGCAGGTCGTCCAGGCGGAAGCGGCACGGGTACCGGTGCACGTCGATATGAATCCCGTCCTGTTAAAACCGTCCTCCGACACGGGATCCCAGGTTGTCGTGCACGGCAAATCGATAGGTAACAGTGAGGCGTCCACATACTTTGCCGATACGGATTACCTTTTCGGGAAAGCCAGGGAAAGCCTGGCGAGGCTGCAGGCCGATCACGAACTGATCGTTATGGAAGGCGCCGGATCCTGTGCGGAAGTCAACCTCCGGAGCCGCGATTTTGTCAATTTCCGTATGGCGCACGCGGCGGATGCCCCCGTCATCCTGGTCGCCGATATCGATCGGGGCGGCGTATTCGCCCAGATAATCGGTTCGCTCGAGGTGATCCCGCCCGAGGATCGCCGGCGCGTCCGTGGATTTATCATCAACCGCTTTCGCGGAGATCCCGATCTGTTCCGGGACGGAATCGAATATATTGAAGCCAAAACCGGAATCCCGGTTTTAGGCCTGGTGCATTTTTACCGGCATATCGAGATCGATTCCGAAGACGGGATGCCCCTGGATGTTGTGATCGATCCTGCCGCCGTGCTGCGGTCGGATCAGGTCAATATCGCCGTTGTCCGACTTCCCCATATTTCCAATTTTACCGATTTCGCGCCCCTGGCCCGCATTCCTCATGTTTCGCTGCACTACCTGTCCAAAACCAGGCCCCTGGCCGGGTACGATATCGTATTTCTGCCCGGGTCCAAGAATGTAAGGGCTGATTTGGAATGGATCCGGAAGGTGGGCTGGGACGAATGCCTGTGGCGGTACCTCGACCGGGGAGGCAGGCTTGGCGGCATCTGCGGCGGATATCAGATGTTCGGCCATATTATTTTGGATCCTCATGGCATTGAAGGCGCTCCGGGAGAAACGAAGGGGCTCGGCCTGCTGGATCTCAAGACCACCCTGGAAAAAGAAAAGGTGCTGTCCCGTTCCGCCGGTTCCTGGCTGGATAACGGGAAAACCGTGGAAGGGTATGAGATCCACATGGGAATCACCGAGCGTACGGGGGATGTGCCGCATCTCATAAGGGTCAACGATCGCAATGGCGTTGCCGTCGACGATTACGACGGAGCCAGATCCAGGGACGGCCGGATATGGGGCACCTACTTCCACGGGCTTTTCGACCATCCCGTTTCCCGGCATGCTTTGCTCAGTGATCTGAAACCGGATGTTCATTTTGAGACGGACGAACATCTGCAGGAACACGAGGCGGCGTACAAGGAACGCCAGTACGACCTTCTGGCGGAACATTTCAGGCAATATCTTGACATGCCGAAACTGATGGAAATTGTCGGAATACGTGCGGGTTAGCGTAAGTGAAGATCGATATTATCGAGCAGCTCTTTCGAACGAAATTCATCAAATTTTCTTGCAAATAATCGGTCGGAGCACTTTAGATTATTATAATCGCGCATGTCGAGAATCGCCGGATTATCCCTGCTGCCGTCCCAGTCAACATAATGAAGATAGGCCTTATTTTCGTTCATTAATGCGATTCTGTTTGTCAATACATCGCGATCATAGAAGCGGCACTTCGACGCGAATGGGGAATTAAGGACAACGGTTTGAAAGAAGATCTCATCCGGGCACATCACACGCTTAAAATAAGATACGAAATTAGAATTATCTGGGGAAGCGGCGAAATCCACTATATATTTTGCCGTCTGGCCGGTCAGACACCATGAGGTGGAGCCACGGTAGGGAATCATGCCCTTGACGAAGGCTCGTTCCGGTAGAACCAAATTAACGATACGGAAAAAATTTTTCAATATAGGCCTGATTTTGGAATTAAAAGCATTCAATAAATCTACAAAATAATACTTTCGTATATTACGGGTTAAAGCCGCATTTCCGGTCAGGGGATAAAAGTTGATGTAATTGGTTCCAGTGTGTTTTGCCAGATAATCAAAAATGAATGTATTGGACTTTATGGGATAATCCTGGCCGCTCAGAAATATGCAGTAATCGAAATCATCCGTCGAGGTTGCGGCTTTCAACAATGCAAGCATGGCAAGCATTTGAGTATATCCGCCATAATTTACTTTTATCCTGTCACCCAGGAAGGATGCATTGCCGCATTCAAGGCCGCGTTTAAATTGTTCTATGTCCGCCTTAAGATCGATATGAATAAGGAACTGCGTGTTCGGGGCGTTTAATGAATATACAAGTCTATGAAGTAAGGCGGGTTGCTGGTGCGCTAATATCAGATAGGCTATTTTCATAAAAACAGGATTATCATTTACCGGTTAATTGGAGAGTAAAATAGTAACGGACCGGCAATCGAATATTCGTGCAATCGGAAGCCGCCGATCCACAAACTCATGTGTTGAATACGTTTCGGCCGAAAATATAGCACAATCATCCTGGGCGGTATAGAAAGTCTTTATTGGCATTCGGAAACAAACGGATCGGGCCGCGGATACAACGGCGGAGTCGATTGTTTTCGGGGAGCAGACTGCCCGGGCGACCGTGAGAGATTTAAAAAAGCCGGTTTTTAAATGCCAACCTAATGGGTTGTTTCGGGCGGTTCTGAATAAGGTCATTGATGTAAACATTTCTTACACTCCGGATTGGGATGTTACTATTTTATGGAACGGGCTTGGCCCAGACGTGGAAACCGGCACATCCCCCCTGATCAGGCGTGCGGAAAGATGGGCCGTCGATTGTAAATGAGTCCGATAATCGAAGCGATGCCCCTGTATTGAGGGGGGGGAATTGAACGGTGCCTAAGGGCAGGCAGAAACATTAGGGAATTTGACCAAATGTTCTATAAAGCAATGGACCGGGTCAACGGTTTATTAACAAAGAAAATAAGGCGGAATTCCGTTGTTGGGAACCTCATAAAGCGATGCAAAATATCAATGTATCGATTAAGGAATAATCCGCTGTCCAGGCGTAAATGGGACAGAAACCATACAATATTTGAGAACCTGATCTCCGGGCATTCAAAGCAGGATAAAGATTTTTTCGTCATGCAGGTCGGCGCCAATGACGGCGTAATGGATGATCCAATTCGGCGATATATAATAAAATACAATTGGCGCGGGATTCTCGTTGAGCCGCAGGTTGATGCATTCAGGCGGCTTAAAGACAACTATAAAAATGAATCCGATAGGCTGATTTTCGAAAACGCAGCCATATCCGACCATGATGGGACCCAGAACCTATATAAAGTAAAGGATGATTTGGTTTCGGAAGAATGGCAAAGAGGTTCAGCGACTTTAAAGCCCAAACATGGATTTATGCAAAGAAATGACGTAATAACGGAAGCCGTAAAATGCATTACTTTTGATACATTAATCGTTACCAACAATGTAAGGAAAATCGATTTTCTGCAGATAGATGTCGAAGGGTACGACTATGAAATAATAAAACTTTTCAGTTTTAATCAATTAAAACCGGAATTAATCCGCTATGAGCACAGGCATTTAAGTTTTGCGGATAAAAACGAATGTAAAAAATACCTGAAAAAGCTCGGATATAAAATTTATGAAATGCAATATGATACCGGCGTCTCTTTAATTCGCGACTGATTCAATATTAGGTTACTCCCGGTTAGCTTTCCATAGTTCAAATTTACACACTTCTGCCGATCACAAAAAATAGACGCCGGTTCCTGCGGATACCTAATCGTTTTGAAACAGTTTCTTAATGGACTCGGTATAAGGCGGGAGCGCGACGCCGCGATCCGTTATGATTGCGTGGATATAACGGGACGGGGTTACATCGAAGGCCGGATGGGCGACCGGCACGTTTTCCGGCACTATCAGCGTATCTCCTATCTTACGGACTTCTTCCGGATTCCGCTGCTCGATTTCAATTCCGTCTCCCGAAGGCATGGCGCGGTCGATGGTTGACAGCGGCGCAGCCACCCAGAACGGAATACCATGTTCCCGGGCCAGGATCGCGACGGAATAGGTCCCGATCTTGTTTGCCACATCCCCGTTGGCCGCAATCCGGTCGGCTCCGACGATAATCCCGTCGATCTCCCCCTTTTTCATGAAATACCCGGCCATATTGTCGGTGATGACGGTGACCGGAATGCCGTCATGGGCGAGTTCCCAGGCGGTGAGACGGGCTCCCTGCAGAAACGGGCGTGTTTCATCGGCGAATACCCGTATCTTTTTGCCGGCCTCCACGGCGGCGCGGATAACGCCCAGGGCTGTTCCGTAGCCCGCGGTGGCCAGCGCGCCCGCATTGCAATGGGTCAGGATGCATCCTTCATCGGGGAATAGGGCCTGTCCGAAACGTCCCATCGCCTTGTTGGCTTCAATGTCTTCGCGATGCATCGTTTGGGCTTCGGCAATGAGCGCCTGACGGACGGCGTCCAAACCAAGGCTTTTTGTCCGTTCGTAAAGGGATCGAATCCGTTCAATCGCCCAGAACAGATTCACGGCCGTGGGACGGGTGCCGGTGATGGTGTCGCAGATTGTCCTGAATTCCGCATCAAGATCGTCGACGGTTTGGGCGTTTGAGTTTTTAACGCCCAGGGCGGCGCCCATGGCTGCCGCAACCCCGATTGCCGGGGCGCCCCGGATGACCAGGGCGCGGATAGCCTCCGCGACATCGCGGTAATCGGTGAATGTGAGATAGGTTTCCTCTCCGGGAAGAATGCGCTGGTCCAGCATCACGACGCCGGATTCCGTCCATTCGATGGTTCGTATCATGGCAGCCCTCGAAAAGGAGAGAGTCTAACTTACTTCACGGTAATTTTGAAGTTGCAAAGTGACATTCGGCCTGGCACAGCCGGCGCTAAATCGATCGGGGTCGGAGTCGGGATCGGGTTCGCTTTCGAAATCAGGAAGCTAAAAACTATAGTGATACCGATTCCGATACCGACCCCGAAAATGCTGTTCAAGCCATTTTGAGCGCCTCATTTGATAAAGCCCCCGGCTCTGCCGGAGTCTATTTACTCCTGAAATCCAGCTTTTCGCACCAAGTTGCCCTGCGAATCCGTCAAAAAGTGCGCTAAACTTAGCCCCGGTAAAATCAGAAACGGGAAACGGGGAACGGGGAACGAAAGGCACGATATACGCGAATACTGTTGTTGTTTCGCTGCTCGGAAGAGAATGTAACTGGATTTTGAATAAACGATGCTTATATTAGGAATAGAATCGTCCTGCGATGAAACGGCCGCCTCCCTGGTTGAAGACGGCCGTAAAGTGCTGTCCAACGTTGTGGCGTCGCAAATTAATACGCATCGCAGCTTCGGCGGCGTCGTCCCGGAACTCGCCAGCCGGGAGCATATCCGCAATATCGGGTATGTGGTCCGGAAGGCTTTCGACGACGCCGGAAAAGGTTATGGCGATATTGACGGGATCGCGGTCACGCAGGGACCCGGGCTAATCGGATCCCTTCTTGTGGGCCTTTCGTTCGCCAAGGCAATGGCCTATTCCAACAAAAAGCCGCTGGTGCCGGTAAATCATATCGAAGGCCACATCTATTCGGCATTCATAGAAAATCCGGATATCGAATATCCTTTTCTCGCCCTTGTTGTATCAGGGGGGCACACGTCGTTGATATATTCTCCCGGACCGGGACAGTACCGGTCAATCGGCCGGGCCAGGGACGATGCCGCCGGAGAAGCGCTGGACAAGCTGTCCAAGTTCCTGGGTTTGGGATATCCCGGAGGGCCCGTCATCGATCGGCTGGCCAATGAAGGGAATCCGGGACGATTCGCGTTTTCGATTCCCAAGATCAGCGACGGCAGCCTGGATTTCAGTTTCAGCGGATTCAAAACCGCGGCCCTTCGGCACATACGGGAGTCCGGAATCAAACCGCGCCGGTCCGGGGGCAGAATATCCCGGATAATCCTGGATCTGGTGACAAGTTACCAGCATGCTATTATCAAAACGCTTGTGTCTCAGACGAAAAAGGCCGAAAAGCGTCTGCATCCGCGCAGTATTCTCCTCGTAGGGGGCGTGGCCTGCAACAGCCACCTGCGCAAAGCGTTTAAATATACGTTTGAAGAAAAGAGAAAGATCAGGGAAGGCGCCGTCCCGGTTCCCGTCTATTATCCCAGCACGATATACACCACGGACAATGCCGCCATGATCGCCGTGGCGGGGGCTTCTCATTTCGATCCGGATTCGCCTTTGGATCCGGAGTTGAATGCTTATGCGGGATTGCGGCTCTGTTGAGTCATTAAACCGCCTTCTAAACGTTCAAACGTTCAACGTCGCACGTTCAACGTTCGAACGTTCTCCCCATAGAATTTTCTTGTTTCCTTAAAGTACACTCTGTATCATTACAGTGATACAGATACTTCTCTTCTATGACAGGTAATTTCTATGAAAATCAGTATCGATTCCGACAGCGCCACGCCGGCTTTTCAGCAGCTTGTGGATCAGATCCATTTCCTTGTCAATACGGGCGAGTTTAAGCCGGGCGAAAAGCTGCCGAGCATTCGCCAGATGGCCGAAGAATGCGGCCTCGCGGCCAATACGGTCGCCAAGGCCATGAGGCAGCTTGAATTCCGGGGGCTGATCCGGGCCCAGGACCGAAGCGGTTTCATCGTAACCGGCGGCGACGCCGGTACAGGCCGCTACCAGGCTCGGGGCGTCTCTTCGGACAAAACGGAAGTCCATTCCGCGGTGGACGGCCTCGAGCAGGGATTGTTTGCCAATTCCTTCTGTAAAGTCACCGAAGACTACCTGACCGGGAATCCGGAACACTGCAACGTTATTCATGCCGACGGCTGCGGCACCAAGTCGATCCTCGCCTACCTGCACTACAGGGAAACCGGAGATCCTTTGGTTTTTCACGGCATATCGCAGGATTCCATCGTCATGAATCTCGATGACCTTCTGTGCGTGGGTGTAAACGGCCGGATTCTGATTTCCAATACCGTCAACCGTAACGCCCTGAACTGCCCCGGCGAGGTCGTCGCCGCTCTTATAGAAGGGAGTGAGAATTTCCTGAGCAGTCTCCGGGAAGTCGGCGTAAGTATTTACAGCGGCGGTGGAGAAACCGCGGATGTGGGAGACCTGACCGGGACCGTTGTCGTCGACAGCTGTGCGGTGGCCGTTATGAAAAAGAAGGACGTCATCACGGGCGATCTAATAAAACCCGGACTTGTCATTGTAGGACTGTCGTCAACAGGGCGGGCCGTATATGAGTCAACCGAAAACAGCGGTATCGGGAGCAACGGCTTGACCAGCGCCCGGCACGACATGCTGGGCCCCTACTATGCGGAACAATATCCGGAATCCTACGATGCCGATGTTTCCCGGGAACTGATGTATTGCGGCCCCTTCCGGCTGGAAGATCCGCTCCCCGAATCTGAAATGACGGTGGGGCAGGCGATCCTCAGCCCTACGCGTACGTATGCTCCCGTCATCTATAGGCTGCTGGAGGAACACCCGGGACTGATAAAAGGCTTGATTCACTGTTCGGGCGGCGGGCAGACCAAGTGCCTGAAATTCGGGCGGGACGTGCACTTTATAAAAGACAATCTGTTTTCAACACCGGCGGTTTTCAAGGCCGTCCAGGAAGCGTCCGGAACAGACTGGAAAGAGATGTACAAGGTCTTCAACATGGGGCACCGCATGGAAGTCTACTGCGAAGCCGATCGGGCGAATATCGTCATGACGGTCGCCAAAAGCTTCAATATCGATGCCCGGATTATAGGACGCACGGAAACTTCTACGGACGGAAACAGGCTGTCGTTGAGGCACGGCGATGAGGTGCTCGAATACAGGCCGTAATTATGGGAGCGAGAAGAACGTTTGAACGTTCAACGTCTCACGTTCAACGTTTAACGTCAAACGTTCGAACGTTCTCCCGAATTTCGGTGACTGTCACCGAAATTAAATCGAGTTTTTGGGCTTAACCTATTCTAGATTGATAAAAATCCACCAGAAAACCCTGCCGTCACATTCAAATAAAGTTTTGTTCGTATGATGTCGTTAATAATTAGTGAGTCACATCACACAAAGAAAGAATATCGTCGCTGCCCGGATATAGCGTTTGAAACTGAGGCAGGGAGGCCCGAACATGACTTTTTCAATCCCAAACCATTGCCCCATGCCTGCCTGGGCGGATAAACACCCCGAACCATTCAGGAAAGACCATCCCAAAGATCCGGAGACTGCCCCGTTACACCGGTACATGTCGAACGCTGCACATCCTTTTTATCGAAACGGGGCAGGCGAAACCACGCTCTCCGGCGCCACGGGGGATGTGTCGAATACAACCGGCGATACCGGCAATGTTCAAACGGCGACCAGGACTGACGTTACCGTTACAAGCCGGATCAAGTCGGAAATTACAATTACGACCGCAGATGGAGACACGGTCACCATGAATACGGCATCCCTGTTTGAAGCCGGCTTTACGGCGTACACCCAGCGCGGCGAAATCAATGAAAGCCCCTACAATATCTCCGGCGCAAGCGCGTCGGTCAACATCTCCAAAGAGTACTCGCTTTCCGTTGAAGGGGATCTGGATAGGGAGGAGATGCGGGATATCGCCAAAGCGATCCGCCAGGTCAATAAAATTATGCGGAGGCTTTTATCCGGAGATATGGAACACGCGCTGAAGCGGGCGTCCAAACTTTACCGGCTCGATTCCCTGGCCGCGATTGAAGCGAAGATGGAAACCGGCAAAAGCGTTTCCGTAACGGAACAGGTCGTACGTTCGGCCACGGAATTCCCGGCACCCTCTGAAACGATGTCACCGGAAATCGCAGGGGAAGCAACCGCATCGGCGGAAGCCGCCTGAGGCGGTCCGCCTTACAAACCAACTTCAAGTGAATATATTAAGACGCCTGTTCGGATGAAGGTGCAGTTTGAACGGCAGGAGTGGGACTCTTTTCAGCCGTTACTGTCTGCTTAATGAGCTTTCTTTTTGGGCTGTGAGAAATGTGGGTTAACCTGTTCCGGATTGTGGCGAAAGTATTCGAATGCCGGTCGTAATAAAAGGATCCGGAAGCCAGCCCGGCCTCCGGTTGGTAACGGATTAAACAATCTGTGACTCCGAGTAAGTTTTCGGGGATCGGTCTCGGAGTCGGTATCGGAATCGGTTTTTAGAACTCGATCCCGATACCGATCCCGACCCCGACACCGATGTATTTCCGGCACAGCTTTTCGCTTCGAAAAGAGTCACAGGCCAGAAGACAAGAAGGCAGAAGAACGTTCTTTTTACTCTTTTATTTCTCCGGCAATGGCTTCGACTGCATTCCAGTGAACCATTTGCGGATTTCTTTGGGAGAGATACGCCGTTTCTCTTTCAGGGTCCGGTGCGCAGCCAGGGCTTTTGGGAAGGATCGTATGAGAAGCGATATGCCGGGAAGGGAACTCCACTCCCTGAAAAGCACGTACCCGATTGCCGCGATATCCCGAATTGTAATGGGTATGATGTTGCGCGCATAGGTTCCAACATCCATATTCCTGATACGCAGCAGGAAGCGGTTTTTAAAGGAGTGCATGTTAATGGCATCCGGCAGGGAAGAACGACGTTCGGGCAGCACCTGTCTTTCGTGAAATGCGATTGCCTCGGGCACGTACAGACATTCCCATCCCATCCAGCGGGCTCTCCACGACAGATCCGCGTCCTCCCGGTAGGCAAAGAAGCTTTCATCAAAGTATTCCTCCCCGTTGCGGATATCCTCCAGCATACTGCACCGGTAGAGGGCGGCGGCCCCCGATGCGCCGAAGACATATTCCTTGCGGTTGTACTGTCCGCTGTCCGTTTCGCCGGATCCCCGGTCGAGATGACGTTGATTGCGGGTGAAAAAAATTCCCGTGCTGTCCAGTTCCATCCGCTCCGAAATAGATGGTGGGATATCCTCGTTGAAGGATGGCCTGTTCCAGCGATAAAGTTTGCCTGTAGCGGAACCGGCTCGCGGATCCCGATCCATTTCCCGGGCCATAATTTCCAGAAACCGGGAATCCAGAACGACGTCCGGATTCAGCACCAGTACGTACGCTGCTGTTACGGATTCTATAATCCGGTTGTGGGCCGCACAGAATCCCAGGTTCCTTTCGGAATAATGGACCGATTCCATCATGTGCCGGAATTCTTCAATGATCCCGGCGGTAGCGTCCGAAGACGCGTTGTCGATTATGTATATGCCGAAATCGGAAAAGGACTGTTTCTGCAGGCTTTGAAGGCAGGTCTTCAAATGCAGAGCGGAGTTGTAAGTGACGATGCTGACAGCTACGCTGGAACTCATGTCCAAGCCTCACGGGATTTCACTATGTTTTTGAGCGCATCCCAGAATATTTTCGCCGCTTTTATTCGGGAAGTGTTTTTTATCAGAGGGCATACGAGTGATACCAGGATGCGGAGTAACAATCCCAGAGTGATCAGCTTCTGCACGTGCAGGGCGACCAGCAGTCCGCGGTGTTTTCGAAAATACCGGATTTGATTTTTATGGAAATATTTCAGGAAATCCTGCCGGGGCATGCGGTGCAGGCTGTAGCCGCCATGATGTAAAAAGCGGGCCCGGGGCTGGAACTGAATCCTGCCCCCGCTTTTGCGCATTCTCAGGCAGAGGTCGACATCTTCGAACCATGCCGGGTAAAAAGCTTCGTCGAAGCCTCCGATAGACACTAACGCTTTTCTGGTCGTCATGAGACATGCGGCCGCCGGCTGGTCGACGTCCACGGCATTGCCGGAAAAAATCCTGTCCGAAGAATGCTTTCGGCGGAACACCCGGCGCAACTTATCGATGAAAAACATTTCCGCCGCCACACTCCCGATTGTGGGGAATCGTCGTACGTTAAAGTCCGGCTGCGGTTTTCCGTCGGGCCCGATAAGGCATCCTCCGACAGCCCAAACTGCCGGATCCCGGGACAGGATTTGTTCCATGCAACGGATGGATTCCGGGAAGCATTCCGTGTCCGGATTCAGAAAAAGTATGATTTCGCCCTTTGCCTCCTGCCATCCCCGGTTGCACGCGGCGGCAAAGCCGATGTTGGATGCATTGCACAGCAAGGTCAGATCCGGGTTCACCTCGGCGGCAACCTGAAGACTGATATCCGTTGAGGCGTTGTCCACGATAACAACCTGGCAATCCCTCGCGTTCTCCTGCAGCGACTGAACGCAGCGCTCCAGAAGCCGCCCCGAGTTCCAGTTGACGATCACTATGGAAATCATAATCCAGACAATACTTCATCGTTTGGAGTAAAGAAATATACAAAAATAATTATCCCGTGAAATCCAGGGATTCAGGAGACAGAAGTCGGAAGTCAGAAGTCAGAAGCCGGAAGTCAGAAGTCAGGAGCAAGAACAGAAGTCAGGTTAGTCATGAACCATTCGAAAGAAAAGGCCTTCGTACTGTTCGACAACGCTTTCCCAGGAATATTCAGCCCGGATGCGGTCGGACGCTGCGGTTTTGAGGCTTTCATACCGCTGAGGATTATCGGCAATATCCTGCAGGCATTCCCGAAGCGCTTCAATGTCGTTATTCTCATAGAGAATCCCGGCGTCGCCGACGACTTCGCGATTTTCCGGGGTTCCGTTGGCGACGACGATATTTCCCTGTCCCATTGCTTCGATGAGCGCCGGGTGCGTGCCCCCGACATCGGTGGCATGGATATAGCAGAACGCATTCGCCTGGAGCTGCCGGTACCCGGATCCGTATATGGCGCCGGGAAACAGGATCCTGGTGTCCCGTGTTGCGCGCAGTCTCCGGATATATTCCGCGGCATAGGGGGCGTCGCCGACGATGACCAGTTGTTTGGATGTGCGCACTTTTTCAAAAGCCCGGATCACCAGGTGCGCGTTATTTTCAGGCTCCAGGCGACTTACGTAGAGAAAATATTCGCCGGGTTTAAGCTGAAGCTTCTCAAGAGTATCCCGTCCCGCAGTCTTCTCGACAGTCGCCCCGTAAGAGATGAATACGGATTCGGCCCCGTATCGATCCCTGTAATAGCGTTGGATCACACGGGCATCGGCGACAATGATGTTGGGGCATCGTGTTGAAAGGTACTCGCCGAGGCGATAATACGCTTTTCCCAGACGGTTCCATTTTCGCCGCATTCTTTCGATGCCGTCCACGTTGACCGCCACCGGCACGCCGAACAGCCGCGGAAGCCAGGCGAAAATGCTGTTGGCTGCATTGCATATCAGGATGGCATCATATCTCTGGAAAAGAGAATGGAGAACCGAGAGAAATGTATGAACGATCGTGTCGGTATATTTCCATGCCAGGGTTGGAAGTACGACGAGTCTTGCCCCGCGATGCGTACGCACATTCCGCGGTATATAGTTCGAGCGCCCGTAAACGGTTACCTGATGCCCCCGGGCGGCAAGCCCCGCGGAACATTCTTCGGCGAATGTTTCGAATCCACCGTAGTTGGCCGGGATGCCGCGTGTTCCGAGGATTGCGATTTTCAATGCGAACCCCAACGGTTATCAAAAATCGGGATGGAGTTTATTCGAAACATTGTTTAAACCGGGTCCGCCGCGGTAAAAACCTTTTTGGAAATTCCGTTCGGGTCGGAAGATGTATCCGGCCTTACAACATTAGGGGAATAGGCATAAGGCGCGCTCATTATGAATAGAAACAGCGTCAGAACTTCCGAATCCCCGAAATTGTATTCAAACATTCCGGCTATCATAAGCGCAACCCAACAGCCGAGTGCGGCGGAGGAAATGAGAGTGGCTTCCCTGCGTGCTTCCTCTCCGTAAGGGAAGGCGCCGGACCTGGCGAATCGATAGGTGCGCAGGGAATCCAGTACCAGCTGAATCATAAGCCACAGCCATAGGGCGAGGCCGGGAATCCCCATCTCAGAGGCTATCTGCAGGATGTTGTTGTGCATGTGCTGGTACATCCAGTCCGGAAATTCATTCCGGTTCCGGTATCTAAGTGCTTCGATTTTAATGTTTTTGGGTCCAACCCCGAACCAGGGATTGTCCTGGATAATCCGCATGGATGTATCGATCAGTTCAACCCGGTTGCGGGTATTGGGATCGTTGGGATCAAATCCCGACCGGAATCTTTGCTGGATGGAGGCCGGCGCGGCGAAATAGAAAATAACCGAGAAAAGAATAAAACAGGTGAGTAAAACGATGAAACGCCTCTTCCTTTCCCAGACAAAAGCCGCGATCAACAGAATGAAAATCCCCAGGTACGCGCCCATGGCCGCGTTGCGGGTTAGCGATAATAGAATCGCCAGAGCCATTGCCGAAGCAATCGGAATCCATAAGAAAGCCCATTTCCAGCCGGTGCGCAATCCATAGGCCACGGTACACACCAGTGCCAGCATCAATAATCCGGAAAAGGTCATCCAGTGACCCATAAAGCCCGATATCCGGTGCATCAGGTCGGTACTGTCCGAGTTGACGATATATTGGCCGATGCCGACAAGTGAAGATAAAAGGGCAACGGCTACGATCGCCTTATATATCCACAGGATCCTGTCCCGCCCCCGCACAATCAGGGGGACGAGGGGAATAAGGAGGAACAGATAGAATTTTTTCGTAATGGTAAGCGCCAGCATAATATTCGGCGCCAGCAGGGCGGTCAGGAGTATCCAGATGCAGAAAATTATCAGCGGCAGCAGGATCCACTTCATGGAAGAAAATAGTTTCCTGTTGTAGGAAATAATCCAGGCTGCGGCGATCAACGTGGGTGCAAGCAGGATCTGCGAAACGGCAATGGAAGCCACTACCATGGAAATGCTCGCGGCAAGTCCTATAAACGCCGCCCTTTCGGCATTGTTCCGGAAAGATAAGTGTAAATAGGCCTGGATCCGCTTAAGCATAAGGCTGTCCTGCAAATGTTTTCGATTTTCCCAGAAGAGTATTACATAATTTTTCAGTTTCGAGGATCTTTCTCTCAATCGTAAATTCTGCCTCCACTCTTTTTCTTCCTTCCATGCCCATTTTCCTGCAATTCTCGGGGTTGTTCAGCAGTTGTTGCATCGCCTTTGACAGATTTTCTGCATCCGCCGGAGGAACCAGCAAGCCGTTTTCGCCGTCGCGAACCAGTTCGGGAATGCCGCCGACACGGCTGCCGATAACCGGAAGGGAGCACGCCATCGCTTCCATTATCGCCGATCCCAGCCCTTCGGAAAGACTAGGCTGGACGAAAATATCGAAGTCTTTCAGAAGGTCGGACGTGACGGTCTGAAAACCTGCAAAATAGTAACAACTTTCCAGGCCTTTATCCCGTACGAGATTCTGCAGCTCCTCGCGGCAGGGTCCGTCCCCCACGACAATAAATCTGGCTCTGCGTTTTACATCCGGTATCAGGGCGGACGCTTCGACAAGGTAACTCAGGCCCTTTTCATGACTCAAGTGAGAAACGGCGCCGACAGTGACACGCGCATCGGGCGGACGTTTTTCCGGCTCGGGGTATTCGGGAAACAGCGACAGGTCCACTCCCTCGTAGATGGTTTTGATGAGGGATGCCGGAACGCCCCCCTGTTGGAGGCGTGCTTTGATGGATTGTGAAATGGCAATGATGCAGTCGATACCCCGGGTATATTTCATGCGGGAAATAAAGTTACGGCGCAGGGGAAAATCGACCCTGCGAAAGATAATACGAGCACCTGTGGGGGCAAACCGGGAAGCCAGTTTACCTAGCAGAATCGGTTTCGGCGTATTGAATGCAAGGAAATCGGGCCGAACGCTCCGAAGCACGGAATAGAGACGGAACAGGGAGATTACACCCGCTTCGCTCCGAATTGCTATTGTGTGTACGGAAATGCCGAGATCCCGTGCCTGTGTTTCCAGGGTTGTGCCGGGAAAGCAGACCAGGTGCACCCTGTGGCCGCGGTGATGCAATCCCTGGATGAGGGTGAAGATCTGGACATGGCCTCCCCTCCAGACACGTTCGGAATCAATAAAAAGAAATGAGAGCATATGTTTTGCTGTTTGCCGGTATATGACTATAATGCGCAACGGCTGTGATTGTACTACCAGGTTTGTATATGAGAATGGAGAATTTTACAATTTTTAACTTTTCGGACTACAATCGGCTGCCGGGAACCAGCGGCCGGATTTGCTGTGATAGAATTGGCGACTATGAAAATACGGATTTTTAGCAATGAAGTAGAAGCACCGCTTACAAGGTTTATCGGGAATCTTTTGGGGAATGTTTGTATGGGTATTACGACATCGCTGAAGACGCCGCGGCCCATCCGGAATCTGAAATATGAGATTGAAGGGCAAGACGTTCGTATTGAGGTCAATAGTGAGCCGGTGCCTATGGACTTAAACAGCGGTTTTTCGAAAATTATAGTAAGCAGCACGATTCGGGGGATGGTGCGTCATCTGAAACTGGAGGATCCCGACGGAACCATCCGGATTGAGGTGGATACGGAAATTCAATCGTAAATTCCTTCTTATCAAGAGTATGATAAATGCCCACCATGCCTCGCTTTGCCGTGTCCGACCGAAATAAAGCCTTCTAGACATGGTAGGCGCCAGTGGAGTTCTCTCCTGAAAGATCCATCGGTTCTTATTGCAAAGATTAGAAAGGAAGCCCGACGACTGGGTTTTTTCCGTGTCGGCATAGCGCAGGCCGGAACCGCCCCGCATTACAAATTTTACAGGCGCTGGCTCGCGGACGGGCGCCATGGCGACATGACCTGGCTGGTTCGCCAGGCTCGGAAGCGCCAAGATCCCCGTCTGGTTTTTCCCGGCGCCGGATCCGTGTTAGTCTCAGGGATGAATTACTTCCCGGGAAACAGGCTCGCCGACTCCCCTTTAAAAGGGAGAATCAGCCGCTATGCATGGGGCGAGGACTATCACGAGGTTATACGGGAACGCCTGGAAAGATTGCTTCAATATATTCGAAAGGAAGAGCCTTCCGCCGACGGATTGTGCTATGTCGATACCGGCCCTGTTATGGAGAAAGCCTGGGGAGGCCAAACGACCTTGGGCTGGATCGGGAAACACACCAACCTGATTTCAAAAGACCGGGGCTCATGGATTTTTATCGGCGTTATTCTGTTGAATATCCCTCTCAGGCCGGATTCCCATGAAGGGAATTTTTGCGGTACGTGCCGCCGCTGCCTGGATGCATGCCCGACAGGAGCCATTGTCGCTCCCTATGTTCTCGATGCGAGATTGTGCATTTCCTACCTGACTATTGAATATCGCGGATTGGTCCCCCGTCGTCTGCGCCCACTTATAGGGAACCGGATTTTCGGTTGTGACGATTGTCAGGAAGTCTGCCCCTGGAACGGATTTGCCCGTAAAACTACCGAGGGAGGTTTTTCCCCTGCGGGAGAACGGATGACTCCCGAACTGATTCCATTGGCCCGAATTACGCCTGAGGCATTCGAGCAGCGTTATGGGAACAGTCCGATCTACCGGGCAACGCGGGACGGATTCGTGCGGAATGTGCTGACGGCTCTAGGCAATTCCGGAAAACATGAAGCGATTCCGGTTGTCGAACAGGCGCTCTCAGACTCCAGCCCTCTGGTGCGGGCGTCCGCTGTATGGGCTCTGGCGGAGATCTCCCCGGAGAGGGCCCGCAAGGTCCTTCCGGGGGTGCAGGGGAATGAATCCGATCCGCTTGTTCTGGAAGAAATCAGTCAGGCTTTTGCATGAGGCCTATAGATTGAAAATAATGGATTGACCGAAAGCATTATTGATTTCGGAAAATTGAATATACTGGTAGACTGTGTAATATTAAAAATAAATTTTGTATCGGATTTACGGGCAGGCTGGGCACAGTAGCTACTGCATTTTGATCTTTCAATAGATTTCCCGGAGAAGCGGATTCGTAAATGGCCGACCGGAATGAGACGGACAACAGGGCAGGGAGGCGCGACAGCGGTGTCGCATCCAATCCCGAAGACAGCACGGAAGATTTTAAGAAGAAATACAACGAACTGAACAGTCAGATAGACAATATCCTTACGGAAACCATGAAGCGGTCCAACCGGATTTTTATGGAATCCGAGCTCGGGCATCTCGTCACAAACCTGGTTTTCAATGCGTCCAATGATGGAATCTGGGCCATTGACAGAAATCACAAAATCATCCGGGCGAACAAGAAACTCCTCCGTCTTTTCAACAAAAAGGCCGAAGATGTTTTCGGAATCCTGTGTAAGGATTTTTTCCCGGGAGGATGCCCGATGGAGGACATGTGTCCCTGGAAAAACATTGAAAAGGGCGAACCCATTGTAGCACAGGAGAAAACACTGGTTCTTCCTTCAGGCGAACGGTGTGTTTTCAGGGTGGCTTTTACGCCATTGGCCGATCTGGATGGAAACACCATAGGACTGGTGGAGACATTTACCGACATTACCGAGAGAAAGCAGGCTGAAGAGGCGCTTCAACGCGCCAACAGGGAACTGGAAATAATGGCGAGAGAGGACAGCCTGACGAAACTTGCAAACCGCAGAAAATTTGATGAATATCTTGAGGTTGAATGGCGCAGGCAGAAGCGGGCTCAGAAGCCGGTCTCGCTGATAATGTGCGATGTGGATCATTTCAAGAATTACAACGACGCTTACGGTCATCCGGCCGGAGACGCCTGCCTGGCGAAAATCGCGCACGTCATAAGGCAAAGCCTTCATCGGGTCAGCGATATGGGGGCGCGCTATGGGGGTGAAGAATTCGCCGTTATCATGCCGGAGACGGACATTGACGGAGCCCGGATTGTGGCGGAAAGAATACGTAATGGCCTCAAGGAGTTGGGGATTCCCCATAGCCGATCGGATGCGGCTCCTTACGTGACGGTCAGCTACGGAGTGGCGTCGATGATTCCCCGCGACGATCTGCAGCCCTGGACTTTGATTGAAACGGCCGACCGGAGACTTTATCTAGCCAAGCAAAAGGGGCGGGACCGTATCGTGGCCGACGACGAGTAAACTTCTTTCCGCCGTTGCCGATAACCGATTGTGGATGAAGAATAACTTATACCGTGATCCGTTCACGGAAAAAATTGCCGTTGATAGACGTTCCGGCCGCGATCGCAGAGATCGGATCTCTATATTTCCCCTGTCTCATTTCTGGCCGCTTAGAAGAAAAAAAGGCGGTCGAAGAGAAGCAGATACCGGGTATGTCGACGTTTATGATCTCAGGACCTGGCTTGTCGCCGTTTCCGTTATTCTTCTTTCCCTGATGGATGCTCTTCTGACGCAACAGCATTTGATACACGGGTCGGCAAGGGAATTGAATCCGATTATGGACGCCGTTATCAGAATGGGCGGCATGCCGGCTTTCTACGGAACCAAAGGCATATTAACCGTTATTGCCGTCTCGATCATTATGCTGCACAAGGAATGGGCGTTGGGCAGGGTTGCCGCTCGAATCTGTCTCTGGGCTTATATTCTACTTTCCATGTATCATTTATATCTTGTATTGGTGCTTGAAATCGTCTAAGTCTTTTAATGCCAGCAAATACTAACGTTCAAACGTTCAACGTTAAATGTTTGACGTCCAACGTTGAACGTTCGAACGTTTTCAAAACCGTGGCCCGAATCTGTACCGTATTCTTGCTTCCATCCTTCCGCGATCGTATCATGAGGGTTCAAATCCGGAGAAAAGTCAAATGATCGGCCATTCACGACGCAGCGTTCTATATGTCCCGGGGGACAGCGAAAAAATGCTCCGGCGGTCGGCCACGATGCCGGCGGACCTGCTCCTGCTCAATCTTGAAGACGGAGTAGCGGCATCCCAAAAGGACCTTGCACGCGATACCGTCGTGCGTGCATTGCAGCAGGTCGATTTCGGCGCCCGCGAGGTTGTGGTTCGGGTGAACGGCCTGGATACCGAAACGGGAAAAAGCGACCTGGCCGCTGTCGTTTCCCGGAGGATAGACGGCATTTGCCTGCCGAAAATTGAGAAAAAGGAGGAAATTCAAGCCGCGGACAGCGCGATCCTGACCGTGGAATCCCGTGCCGCGATTCCCCGGGGAACCGTTCGACTGCACGCGATGATAGAATCCGCCGCGGGTGTATTGCACGCGGCCGAAATCGCCGCAGCATCCCCCAGGATGGCGTCGCTGATTTTCGGATCCGCCGATTATGCCAACGATATTCGATGCAGGCCCGGCCCGGATCGACGGGAGTTCCTGCTGGCGATGCAGATGATGGTGGTCGCCTCCCGTGCGGCTGGGATTGACGCCATAGATGCGCCGTGCTTCGATCTTAAGAACCCGGACGCTCTCCGCCGGGAATCCGATTCAGCGCGCCGGCTTGGATTTGAAGGGAAAAGCGCCCTGCATCCGGATCAATTGCCGGTAATCAACCAGACTTTCGATGTGACGGAGGCGGAGGTTGCCTGGGCGGAAGATGTTCTGGCTGAACTGGATGAGGCGGAAAAAAGGGGGAAGGCGCTTTCCACGCTGGACGGGAACCTGATTGACAATCCGCACCGTGCCGCCGCAAAACGGATCCTGCAAAGAAAAGATTCAAGATTGAAAATTGAAGATTGAATATTATAAACAGGATGATGAAGTCAGTTCACATATAGACCAGCTTGTCTTTTATTACTCGGAGAATGGACAAATAAACAAGTATCAGAACTCCTTTGATTTAACCGGCGGTCCTCACTATATGGGAGTAATAATTATCATCAGCCAAAATCTTCAATCTGTAATCTTTTGTATTGATTTAAATTGAAAATTCAAGCAAGAACCGTAACCCGGCTGTAGAAATGCGGGTCGGGCATGGTACACTAAACCTTTGTCCGTATTCGAT
>JAFGTD010000238.1 GCA_016934295.1 Acidobacteriota bacterium | reverse complement strand
GACTGCTGGCGGTTCAGTACAATGAGGCGGATCTTTACGGTTATACGGACGAAAACGCCGATGCCCTCGAGGCTTTTCTCAATGATCGCGATGCCATGCTGCCGTGGAGCTACGGATTGGAAATCACCCGGCTCGTAACAGCCGCGTACATGTCTGCCGAGAAGAAGAGAGTCATCGATCTTACGGATGCAGCTACACTGCAGGAGTTGGAAACCTATGTGCCTCTCATACAACAGGGTCGCGGCAGTGAGCAGCTGCTAGGTGTCTGACAGCACTACAACGACCATCCGGAGCGATAGTGGTGTTGAACGAATTCGTTTGCTTCCTCCAGGTTGGAAACCCTCATGTATGCGGCATCCCACTCCAGCTTCCGGGCGGGGAAAAGTAGCCCCAGGCATCCAAGCAATACCGTTTCTGTAAACGGTCCGGAATAGTCGAAATTCGATACGGCCCCGGCATTACCTTTGATCGCATCGATCCAGTTCTGTTCGTGGCTGCCCTGGATGCGGGGAATGGTTTCAGCCGGCCTTTGGTATTCCTGCATTCTGCTTTCAGGGATGAGCCGCGGGCTTTCAGAGTAGGTCGCGCACATCAACTTACCCTTATCTCCGACAAAAATAGTACCGCTTGGAGGCAACCTGCGATTGGGCTCCAGTTCCTCCGGACGTTCGGGCAGGATGCCGCCATCGTACCAATGAAGTTTCACTGCCGGTAACTCCTCGCTGCGGGCAGGGAACGTATAGTGCACTACGCTCGCCATCGGGTAGCTGTCCTTATTATCCATTCGAACAGTCATCATGCCTTGACCGTCCTCCCCCGGCATTTCCACCATTTGGTGTGCGGTATATGCGGTCACACTTGAGGGATATCCCAATTTCAGCACACTGTAGGCCGCATCCATAACATGGCATGCCATGTCCCCAAGAGCTCCACACCCGAAATCGAACCACGAACGCCAGCTGAAAGGGTGATAGGCCGGGTGATACGGGCACATGGGTGACGGTCCGATCCAAAGGTCCCAATCCAGCCCCTCAGGCACTTTTGGAGTGTCGGTAGGTCTGGGCATGCCCTGCGGCCATATTGGGCGGTTTGTCCAGCAGTGGACTTCCCGGACTTTTCCGATTGCCCCATCGGCAATCCACTCCTCGATCAAACGAACACCTTCGCCCGAATGCCCCTGGTTGCCCATTTGAGTAATGACTTTATATTTCCGGGCTGCCTTGACCAGGGCCCTGGTTTCCGAGATCGTCCGCGTCAGGGGTTTCTGGACATAGACGTGTTTTCCCAACTGCATGGCAGCCATCGCAACAACCGCGTGCGTGTGGTCGGGAGTAGCCACGATAACGGCATCGATATCCTTCTGTTCCTCCAACATCTTACGATAATCAAGGTACTTCCTGGCATTGGGAAACTTCAGATTGATTTCCGATTGCTCAATCCTGGCACGCGCGGCTTCGCTTTCGTCGACATCGCATAAAGCGACAATGTTTTCATTTTCACAGGCTGTGGTGTTGTGCGTTCCCATTCCATGAGCGTAGCCGACCGTGGCAATGTTCACCCTGTCGCTCGGCGCCTGGTATCCCGGTCCGCCGAGCACGTATCGAGGAACTATCATGGCTCCGGAAACCGCCGCCATGCTTTTGAAGAAAGTGCGCCGCGAGAATGCGCTTTGGTCTTCTTTCTGCTCTTTCATATTGATATCTCCAGGTTGATTAACTGATCTTCCACCTTCCGACTGCGGTTTTCCAACAAAAGAATTGCGTCAGACACAAAAAGCATCACAATGAATCATAGCTTTCCACGAGAAGTAATCACCGGTTCACAAAATGGATCAGGTGCGGCTGCAGTATCCAGGCCTCCAGTCCCGGATGCCTGCAGCAGTACTTTTTTATCTCCACGGGCGGCACGATCATGAAAGCGGTCGAGAGTGCATCCGCCACCGCGGCCGGCGATGACCCGACCTCTGCCGGCCGGCCGATGTCCGCCAAAACCCGACGCGGCGCCGAAACCCATGCCGCCTGCCTTAAACGCACCGGTTTTCCCGTTCGAGGATCCAGAATGTGGTCCGGTTTCCGGATCCCGGAAGCGCCAAGCGCTCGCTGCCTGCCGGCAACATTAGCGAGAGTAGCGTTGGCGCCTTTTCCCGGCATGCTTATAGTCAGCGGCCAATCCTCGGATCCTGAAGGCGGTTCCAGCGATAAAACCGAACTATATCCCGCACTAATCAGAGCCTGTTCCACCTCCCAGTCCTCTAACACCTCCGCCATGCGGTCCACTGCATAACCTTTGCCGATAGCCCCCATATCCAGGTGCACCCCATTCGCATGAGCGCATACCAGGAATTCTCCCGGAACCAGATCCAGGCTTTCCAGGCCTTTGCCCGTCGCGACATCGAAGGCGCCGCCGGTTTCCGCATGCATGAATCGAGCAAGCCGCAGGCACTGCATCGTCTCATAGCTGACGATGGCGTGTTCCCCTGCTGAGAGGTGGTTGATGCGGGAGATGTCGCTGTTTTCGATAAAGCGGCTCAGTTTTTGTTCCAGTTGGTCGGCGACACGGAACGCATAATCGGCGGCCTGCCGGGCATATTTCGCGTCCGGATGCGTACAGCGTATCTCAAACTGGGCGGCCATGGCCGCATGCGTAAATATATGCACAGGATTGAATGCGTGTATATTTATTCCGTCCCCTTGCCGATCCAGGCAGCGAAGGCAAGAAGAGCGAAAAACAGGCTCGATACTGCCAGTGGTATAACGCTGAATCTGTGAACCAATATTAGATCCTCCTGCCGTACGGATGCCAGCACCGGAAACATGGCGAGAGTGACCGAAACTACCGCAGGAATCGCCGCCGCTGCCGCTATCCAGAAAAACAGCTTCCGAAGCACAACGACATAACCATTGGAAACACCTGGTTCCGCGGACCCAATCGGCCGGCGCAAACGGTTCCAGTCCGTGTGTGACAAGCGGTTTCTGTGAGCCCAGAACAGCGTTACCAGAACCGCACAGACGGCAAACACCGGCGCCGCGGCAACATGGATTATGAGCCAGTAGCCGGTTAGTTTTTGTCCCGACAGCAGCGAATTGAATCCGCTGGCCGCGATGGCGGCGCAGGAAACCAGGCCGATAAGATTGACGGATATCCTCTTCAGTTTTTTCCCCACGGTCGCGGCGGACAAGCGTTCAATTCCACGCATGAAATAGGTGAGTACGAACAATGCCAGGAGTGCCGCAGAAGCGATCGCCCCTCTCTTCAGCCATGGGCGATAGCGGAACGATCTGGCAAAATCGTCTGCATACGCTGTGTTCAATTCTTCCTGGAACCGATGCATCTTCCAGGGCGCCCGGGTTTCTTCGACCAGCGGAGAATCGACTGTGACATTTCCGAAGAAGATCGGCGCTTCAGAATCGTGGCAATCCTCGCAGCCCGCCGCTCCCAGAGAAAGAGAAGCGGGGCGAACATCGTGCGCAAGCGGCCATAGATAAGGCTGAGCCGACTGATGGCCTTCTTCCATGATGATGTTCGAATTCTCCAACCGGTGCAGTTTTCCCCCCGATATGTAAACGGCTGTTTCCCCGCTCTGCGTTTCCGCCTGAAGGAGTCCCAGAATCTCAGTTAGCAGGGCGTTGTCAAAACCGGGCCAGCTGCCATCCGGCGAGAGGCTTAATTTCAAATTTGCTTTCGCCATCAGCGATTTCAACCGCTCCGGAGCAATGGGCCGCACGCCTTCTTCGGACAAGCAGCCCCAGAATGCGGGCCACAGCAACCGGTTTGGCGCGGTCTGCCCGGCTTCCCGGGAGTCATAGACCGGGTAATACAGATGCGGTAGAGCTTCTTTCGCCTTTATGCCGTTATGGCCTCCAATCTTATGAGCCTGGCTGGTTTTTAGCCGTCGCGTATCCGCTTCGGGTCGCGGACCGGAGTGGCAGGCAGTGCAGGTGAGTTTTGTAAAGTGAACCGGAGGAATGCCCGTGTGCCTGGGATAAGGGGCTCCCAGCCGGCCGCGCGCAAAATTCCGCTCCTCCTCGTTTGCCAGATGGCAGCCGCGGCAGGACAACGCAACTTCCTCGGAGTTCTCTGCCTCAGGTTTGTCTTCGTATCCCCGGATCATGGAATGGTCCAGACCGTTTCGATGACAATCTACACAGGACATTCCCCGTGCCAGATGGATGTCCTCGTCGCTTTTCCAGCGGTCTTCGCCGATGTGATCCAGGTCCGTATTCGAGTGGCAGAAATAACAGCGGCGGGCCGGCACTTCTCTCACGATGTCAAAAACAAGCTTGGCACGAGGCAGAAACCGTTCCGGCATGTAGGAAACCGCCGGCATTCTGGGCAGCAGGGAATCCTCGACATAGGGGCGGAGGTAGTCGTAGCTGTTCGGCATATCCTTCGCCGCCCCCGTGATCAGCGCGACTCCGCTTGCTGCCGCGGCCGCCCAGCGGAAATTTTCAAGCGCGATTTGACGGCCATACTCGGCGTGATCGTAACCCGGAGAGTTATCGTGGCACGAAAGGCAGTTTACTTCGAGTCCACCCGATACTATCCACCTTGTCCGCAGTTGGGGATCCTGTTCGAGTTCTCCGGAGATTCCTCCCGGTGTCCGTCCACCGAACAACCGGGCAAATTCCCACGGCGTGATACCGACATCTTCCGGATGATAGCATCCGGGCCAGGCGTGATAGGACAGCGGCAGCTGCGTCGCTGTTTCCTCATCAACCAAAATCCATGGTTGGCCGCGCCGGCCGCCGTCAACACCGGTTAGAGCAGCGGTAAAATGCCACCCGCGACTGATTTCTTCGACA
Organism: Acidobacteriota bacterium; assembly: GCA_016934295.1. Classification (GTDB taxonomy): domain Bacteria; phylum Acidobacteriota; class UBA6911; order UBA6911; family UBA6911; genus UBA6911. Next base: position 10,562 of record JAFGTD010000238.1, on the reverse strand, counting down.
TCGTGGCAATCCGCTCCGCAGGTCTGAACCGTCGAGAAAGGCAGAAGAGGCCGGTCGGTGGGTCGAATAACTTCTCCGCCGGCGTCCCGCAGTTCTATTGCATGAACGGGACGCGCGCGGCTTCCGTCGTTCAGATCACCGAGAAGCGGTTCGGCTACAGGTTTTTCATTTTCCGGTTGTCCGGCAAAGGATGGAAATGTGGAGATAAGAATACAACAGCAGAACAGCAGGGATTTTAATCTGCGCCCTTTGCGTCGCTGCCATTTGCTCTTTACGCTCATTCAAAGCTCGAAATCTTGGGGTTTAAACAGCACCGGGCGATTCGCTTCAACCGCCTCGTTCACTTTCAAAACCGTCACAGCTGTTTCAAATCCGACCTCGCCGGGGCATGTGAGTTTGGCTTTTCCCCGGATAGCATCGAAAAAGTTTTCCAAATGCGGCTGGTGATAAGGTTTCAGCAGCTGAATCGGCAGGGCATAACTTGGAGGCGCGACCGACTCGCGCACATCCAATTGGGCTTGAGGCTGCGGCTCCGGTTCTTCTTCCGGCGCCAGGAGCAGGCCCTGCTTCACCCAGGATCCCCAATCCGGCGCATTGGCAATGTCTCGGTAAACCTTTGCCCTGGCTCCGGACTCGGAAATCTCAAGCGATCCCTGATCTCCCAGGAACACTTCGTAGTAGCCGCCGAAATTATTCGTCGTTAACGTCTGGTAGAAAGCGCGAACTGTGCCGCCGGGCGTGGGGTACTCGAACAGCGCCATAACGTTGTCATACCACTCATGCGTTTCCCTGTTGTAGTAATCCGTGCCGCCGCTGGCCACTATCGAACTCGGTCGCGCGCCCACAAACCAGTTGAAGATGTCGATCTGGTGCGAGCCGAGGTCGACGATGGGTCCGCCACCCAGGCCGCGGTACCAGCGCCAGTTGAGGAATTGCTGCATGGAACGGTAGCCGTACTTCTCAAGAGTCTCCGGAGACATTGCATACCTGGCAGGCATCGTCCTCAGATCCTGGCGGGAACGGTTCCACTGGCCGTTTGCGGTTGTGATCCTGCCGAGAAGCATGGCTTCCCGGAGCAATTTTTGGTAGCAGAAAAGGTAGCGCGGATTGCTCCGCCGCTGATGTCCCACCTGCAATAACTTGCCCGATTCGCGCGCGGCGCGTACTATCCGCCGGGCATCCTCCGGGTTCGTGGCCATCTCTTTCTCGCAATATACGTGCAAACCGGCTTTCAGGCACGCGATGGCGTGCGCGGCATGCCAGAAGTCCGGCGTAGCCACGATAACCGCATCCAGCCGGTCTTTCTCATTGTCCAGCATTTCTTCATAGTCGATGTATGTGTTGTGCGTATGGCCGTAGGTGCTTAACCGGTTGGAGACATATTTCTGCTGGTATTCGGCCCAGATGTCGCATAAGGCCGTAATGCGAATGTTCGGGATCTTCTGACAGGATTCAACAAGGACCAATCCCTGATTGCCGGCTCCAATCAGGGCGACCCGCAGCTCATTGGATGCCCTGGCTCCGGCATCACGTGAACCGGCTCCCAGCGCCAGTCCGGCGGCCGCCGTCGTCTTAATAAAATCGCGTCGATCAATTGTCTTTGTAGGCATTTACATACCCCCGTCTCTGGACCTTTTCGTCTGGAAGACAGGTGTTACCGCACAAAGGGATGCTCATGGTGTTTGCTTAAAAGATGACGCCTGAAAAGGCGCGGCATCCCCCGAATTCCAATAAATTGGGCTTATATAAAATTCTCGCTTTGACCCGGAAGCCTGATTACGGTTGCGGGGTTAATATATAACAGAAAATCGGGGACAGGCTACGCTTTTTTAAATCTCCCGGCAGCCGGCAATCGGGCAATTAACCGGAATCGGGCATAGCTCAGCTTCAATAGAAACGTGGAGCACACCGGGAAGTTTTCGGCGAGAGTTGCAGTCCGGATTTCGCCTGCGCTCTAGCCGAATCTTCGATTCGGCTTATGGATTCTGGTACCGAGGGTGGGAATCGACTTGTCCGCCGAAGCCCGCAGGGCGAAGGCGGAACCCACACTTAAGGGGCCCGGGATTTTAAGTATTTAGAAGAGCAGGTAACATGAGTATCTATCGGTACCTATTGGTGCCCATTCAGCGTTTTAAAGGGATTTTCTTTCTTCGATAGATGCCGATAGCTACGCATAGAACCTCATGTTCCGGGAAAAGTCAGGGAAAAGTGATTCCCCAAACATGTAAAGAAACCACCGGACAGGCACACCATCTTTAATCCGGGTTAAAATATATATTTTGCCTGTATCAGGTTTATCTATGGCTGAGAAGCCAGGTCGAAGCTGTATGAAGATGGATTGGCTTCGGTACATCATGCGCAATGTCCGCATTTAAAACGATGATGTGCAATCCCGCCTGTGGATATTTTTCAGCTGCTTCAGTAAGCGCCCTAATCTCGCGGGTACGCGTAGTAGCGGAATCAAGATCCGCACATACCTGGATAAGTTCCTGTCGTCCATCATAATGTCTGGCCAGGAAGTCCACTTCACTTCCGCTTTCATTTCTAACATAAGACAGTTCCGTTCCAGCTCTTTCCATTTCCAATGCAATTACGGTTTCAAGCGCATGACCAAGGTTGGCTTTTCCAGAGCGGTCAAATAACGGTATCAAGCCCGGATCGATGGGATATGCCTTACGAGGATTTACCATCCGGCGGCGTTCCGATTCTGCCGCGACTGAAAGGGTGCGGACCAGGAAGGCATCTTCCAGATGGCCGAGATAGGCGTGTAATGTATCTTTGGCAACAGGTATGCCCTGAGCGCGCAGGTTGTTGTAGAACTTGTTTACGCTGAATGTGCCGCCGGCATTCCCCAGCAGCTGCCTCAACATCCATCGCAAGGCGACAGGATGCGATACCGAATAACGCTCGATGACATCACGCAGCAACATTGTGTCCACATATCCACGCAATAAATCGAAACGATCCCGAACATTGGCTTCACCGGTTTCAGGAAATCCACCGGAAACAAGATATTCTAAAAGCTTCTTCTCTAAACTCGATCTTTTGGCCTTCGACAGCCTGTCCGGTTGCACTTCAGGTTCCATGCCTTTCTGACGAAGAAACTCGCGGAAACTGAAAGGAAAGACGAGCGCTTCCATGCCCCTGCCCCGCATACTGGTTGCAACTTCTCTGCTCAGCAGTTTCGCTGAAGAACCGGATATGAATATCTCCACTTTTTCTGTATCCAGGAGGCGTCTGGTGAATGCCTCCCAGCCCGGGACAAGTTGAATCTCATCCAGAAAGAAAATCACCTTCTGTCGGTCGCGCCTTTCCGGGTGCAGACGAAAATATTCCTCTAACAGAATCGGAAGATCAGAGGAGGAGATGCCGGCGAGCCGTTCATCTTCAAAGTTAAAATATACCAGTGCGTTTCGGTCGAATCCCTGTGCGTGCCTTTCCGTCAATACCTGCCACAGAAAAGTTGTTTTCCCGGCACGTCTGGGTCCGATCACGGCAATCGCTTTTTTCGGAATCCGAGGCAGACGTACATCACGACGGGTATAGGATGGCGCCTTGGCAGCCAAAGAATCGATTATTTTCTGACGCAGAAGGTCGCGCATATATCCTCTATATAGATACAAATAATACTAAATTTATCCTTATGATAAGGATAAATCAAGAATTATTTATTTCTGGCTCTATGAGGGAAGGTTCGAAAAGAACCGGTCTATAGTATTACCTATGTCTCCGGTATGGACCATGCTTTGAATGGTACCGAGGGTGGGAATCGACTTGTCGGGCGTAGCCTGGCCGAAGTGAAACTTCGGCTAAGGCGAAGCCTGAACCCACACGCCCCGACAGGGGCGTCCAGGATTTTAAGTCATATGCCTGCATTCCGATAACTGCTGTAAATACTATATTTATCAACGAGTTACTTTTTGCACAACTTTGAGTTTCGTTGAGTTTCGTTGGGTATTGTTGGGTTCCCGCGGGCAAAGTTACGGGCAAAGTGGAAGCGGCTTTATATCAAATATCCTAATGAAATCAGCTCAGTCGTCGAGTCGGGGTGTTCCGAAAATGAGGCAGCCCCCCGGGGGGGGGATGTGTTACACGCGAAGGCAATCAGCAAAGCCAGTTTCTACAGTCGGCCCAGTGATTTCCAGTATTTGTATTCGTAGTTCCAATCGTCTTTGCGCATTGTGACAAGCGACTTCATCCGCTCGTAAAAGGAGCGCTGAACGGCGACTTGGCCGGGATATGTCTTTTTTTCGCGAATGGCTTTGGCGAGACGTGTACCAAGTCTGGCAGCGGCTTTAAGCTTCGGCGCCCGCGCCTTCTCGTCCATTATCTGCTGCGCCTCGGCACCCACGCTGCCGACCGTCCAGCAGCCCATGATCTGAAGAAACCCGATCATGTATTTCTCAACGACCTTGCTTTCCGCTCCTCCGGAGGTCACGACGGTCGCGCCGTACTTGCCCTGCATCGCCTGGCAGTGCAGTGGTCCGCAGCAGCGGTCGAAGACGGCCTTCATCTGAGCACTGACGCTTGTGATGTAATTTGGGCTGGCGAGAATGATGCCGTCCGCCGCAATCATGGCGGCTTTGATTGTTTTGAAATCATCCTTGATCGAGCATTCGCCGGTACGGTGGCAAACATCGCAGGCGAGGCACGGTTTCACCGTTATTTTAGAGAGCAAGAACGTTTTGACTTCCGCGCCGGCGGCTTCGGCCGACGAAATCACGCCGGCCAGCAGCGCGCCCGTGGTTCCCTTCATTCCATGCGGACTTCCTAAGATCGCAACGATGTTCATGATTAAACCTCCTTGACTTTCTTGTCCCACTCCTTGAATTGACCTCAGTATTTCCGATTAACGCACTTGTTGCAGATAGGTCGGACAAGCTGCAAATTGCTTTGTCCTGTGCGTCTTCAGCGGAATTCGCTTATAAAAGCCCCAATTTAAGAGACATTTTATGCCCAAAATGATAGGGCGAGTTTAGCATTGATTGCTTGCCTCCGGACAGGCGCTTTCCCCCAAAATCTTCAATCCAGGATTCCCCTTTCCCCATCCGCCCCATCCGCATATAATAAGCCCATATTTCATACAGAAGCAGCATGTAACAGACCTCTGTCTGGAGGACCACATGCCCGAGATCGGCCAAACGCTTTCGCATTTCAAAATCGTGGAAAAAATTGGAGAAGGAGGCATGGGAGAGGTCTACCTCGCCGACGACACAACCCTAGACCGTAAAGTAGCCCTGAAGTTCCTTCCCGAAGCCTTCACCAGTGATCCGGAGCGGATGGCCCGGTTTGAACGTGAGGCCAAGCTCCTCGCATCGCTTAATCACTCCAACATCGCCGGAATCTACGGGCTGGAACAGGCAGACGGCAACCGCTTCCTGGTTCTGGAGTATGTGGAGGGCGAAACGCTTCAGGCGAGGCTGAGCAAGGGAGCACTGCCGCTTGAGGATGCTCTGGCACTGTGCCGCCAGATAGCGGAAGGACTGGAAGCAGCCCACGAAAAGGGAGTCATTCACCGCGACCTGAAGCCGGCCAACGTGATGATTACGGCAGAGGAGAAGGTCAAGATACTGGATTTCGGACTGGCGAAGGCGCTCGCGGATGACACTCAGAGCATCGATTCCTCGCAATCCCCCACCCTTACGGAAGCAATGACCCAACCTGGAGTGATTCTGGGTACTGCCGCTTACATGAGCCCCGAGCAGGCTAAAGGAAAGAGTGTGGACAAGCGAGCCGACATCTGGGCCTTCGGCTGCATCCTGTACGAGTGTTTGACGGGGAAGAAGGCGTTTGAGGGAGAGACGGCTACGGAGACGCTGGCGGCGGTGATTAAAGAAGAGCCGGACTGGGAGGCATTACCGCCTACTACTCCACAGAATATTTTATTTGTGTTGCGAAGATGCTTGAGTAAAGAAAGAAGCCAAAGGTTACATCATGCAGCAGATCTGCGGATCGAAATCGAAGAAGCACGCAATATTGAAGAAGTGGCAGTTCCTGTAAAGCATGCTCACCCTTCTTTTATCTGGGCTTCAATTACCACACTGCTGGTTATTGCATTGGCAGTCTTGACATTTCTCCACTTCAGCGATCAGAAATCAGCAAAGCCAATGCAATTTCATATCTCTGTGCCTCCCATGCCCAACGATTACAGCATAGCGATTTCACCGGATGGCAGCCGGATTGCATATGCAGCCTCATCCTCTACAGCAACAGTCTCCTTGTTCGTGTGTGAATACGGATCAGTCACACCTGTTCAACTCAAAGGAACAGAGGGAGCCACCTTTCCTTTCTGGTCTCCAGACAGCCGTAAAATAGGATTTATTGCCGAAGGTAAATTAAAAATGGTTGGCCTTTCAGATGATCACCCTCGGGATATTTGTACCTTCCACGGGAATCCCACTCAAAGCACTTGGAATAAAGATGGAGTAATTTTATTCACTGATTTAAACGGTAAGGAATTGCGTCGTGTATCGGTTAACGACGGAGAATCAATTCTGATAATCGCTCCTGATGATTCTCAGGGAGAAGCTGTTATAAGATGCCCCCATTTCCTACCGGACGGACGTCATTTTCTATATCAGGTTTTATGTAATGATATTTCAAAGAATAAGGTTTATTTGGGATCCCTGGATTCAGAAACAAAAATACCAATATTAGAGGGAACAACAAAGGCGGTTTACGTTGAACCGGGATTCATACTCTTCCATCGTGCAGGAGTATTGTTTGCCTTACCGTTTGATGCGGATGATCTCTCAATCAGTGGGGAGGCCATTCGCCTTAATGATATTCTAATTGAATACCAAATGAATGGCCCCAACGCATCCTTTAGTGCATCAAACAATAGTGTGCTCATCTATCGCTCAAGGGCGACACAGATACAATCCCAATTTGTATGGTTTGACCGAAAAGGCAAAGAACTGGGCATCGCAGGAAAACCAGGATTTTATTTACCAAAATTCGATCTTTCTCCCGATGGTGAAAAGATAGCAACATTTCTACCCGATCTTGCCATAGATGTCTCGGATATTGAAGTGATCGATTTAAAACGCGGAACAAGAACACAAGTTACAAATGACACATTTGTGGAATCTACCCCCCGTTGGTCGCCTGATGGACGCCGGATCGCTTTCACGTCCAATAAATCTGGATCCGGCGACCTTATCGAGAAAGAGATCGATACTACGAACGAAAAAGTGATACTGCCAAATTCACCCGACACAGAGCTAATGGGAGCATGGTCGAAGGATGAAAAATATATTGCATACGTAAATGATACAGCGTTGAAGCAGGATATCTATATTCTTCCACTTACTGGAGAGAAAAAGCCATTTCCAATAAAAGAAATTCCTGGCCTCCAGTGGACTCCTAGTTTTTCGCCCAATGGAAAGTGGCTTGCGTATCAATCCAACGAAGACGGCACATGGGAGATTTATATCCTTTCATTTCCTGACGCAGAGCAAATATTTAAGGTCTCGAACAACGGAGGTGTGCAGCCGCTATGGGGGAAGGGTGGCAATGAACTATTTTATCTCTCACTCGATGGCAAACTTATGACTGTAGATACATCGGACATAAACAGCCTGGGAATTCCAGAGAAATTGTTCGACACTCAAATGAATATTGACGATAATGGTAATCAGTACGATGTAGCAAGCGACGGCGAAGGTTTTCTTATTCTAAAACCAGTTGAACAAAAAACATCAAATCCAATTACAATTGCGATTAACTGGACTAAATTATTAGACCAATGACACTATCAACCGGAACCAGACTATCGCATTACGAAATCACTTCCCAAATCGGCAAGGGCGGAATGGGTGAGGTCTACCAAGCCAAGGACACTAAGCTCGGTCGGGATGTGGCGATCAAGGTGCTGCCTCAAGAGTTCGCCCAGGATGGTGATCGTGTCGCCCGTTTCCAGCGGGAAGCAAAACTCCTTGCCTCAGATAAGGACTGCTAAAAACTGGGAAACCGCCTATTACTGCAAAGGCATACTTGAGGATCTTGGCCTGCCACCAGGTCATAATGAGACATTGCGAAAAGGAATTGAAGAGAAGAAAGCAAAGGAATAATCAACTGTTCTAAAGCGGCATTATTTTATTCTCTCAGCTCGGGGGTGATAGATGGATAGGAAAAGTGTTTGGGGAGTTGTTATGGTTCTTTTATCAGCATTTGTAGGGATTGCAGCAGGTACAGTCTATGCTCCAACAATACCGTTGCATGCTGTTGAACTTGAAGCTCCAAGCTGGATAGTTACGGCCTTGCCGATGGGACTTCCATCGATTATTGGATTGATAATCTTGCTGCCCGTAGGAATCCTTGCAGATAGAACAGGCAGGAGAAAAGAAATTATTCTAATAGCTATGGCCGTTACTGTAGTCGCAAATCTCGGGCTTGCGCTCAGCAACTCATGGGTCGCCCTTTCAATATGGAGGATATTCTCCGGATTACCATTTGCATTCATGTCTGTCTATGTTGTTCTTGTTTCCTTTATGTTTTCCGAGAAGAGACGTGGGAGCGCCGTAGCACTTGCTGGTGGAAGCGCTATGCTTGGCATGGGTGGTTCCCAGGCTTTGAGCGGATATCTCGTTAAAGTTTTGGGAGGAAATATTGGACTCTACTATCTTGCAGCAGGCCTGGCTGTGCTGTCCATACTATTTCTACTCCCGGCCAAGATTCCGGTAGTAAAGAGTCCAACAGGAATTTCAGGAAAGGATATTCGACAAGTTATAGGCCACAAGGCCATACTATATACTGGAATAACGTTAATGATTTATCTGATAGGATGGCAGTCGATATACGGATCGTTCTCATTCGTGCTTGTCGACTTCTTGAATACCCCTGTTGAGTTGCAGGCGGTTTTCTTTGCGGTTGTTTCAGTAATGCTCGGGCTTGGTACTTTTATATGGGGACCTGTTATTGACAAACTTGGTGCAAAAAAGACGTTGTTTGTTGCACTTTTTATATCAGCGGCGGCAACTTTCGCAATGCTGCCTCTGCTAGAGAGTATGTGGGCGTATGTACTTCTCTTCTGGCTCGCAACACTTGGAGGAGTTTGTGGTTCTCCGGGTGCATCTGTTGTTGCTACAAAAAGTGTCAAACCGGAATTATCCACAATTGGACTTAATACGATGTTTTTGTTTGTGATGCTGCCGGGAATCATAGGGGGATTCCTTGCCGGGCCTCTAATAGCGGGTATCGGGCTGTTTGGGATGATACTGGTCGCAGCGATCTTTGAGCTCATCGGAACTGGAATGTTGTTTGGCGTTCCTGATAAGTAATCAAGATAGCTTTTGTAAAATTTTCAGTTAGCAGGATGGAATATACCGGACATGTAGACTTTATTACAGGCGTTGGAAATCCCTCTAATGTGCCATGACCAGCTTCGAATAAGTCGACGGGGGCTGTCAACCCAAGATTTCTCGGATAGATTCACCCCCCGAATACCTTTAAAGGTCTCTCTTAAAATTGCAGGCTAAATGTCTCCAAATTTCGCTGACGGGAAACAGTAGGGAATCTCTAACTATAAAGCGTGTGGCTAAAGCATATAAGTCCACATATCCAGGCTGGTGCTATGGCGAGCTATGTCGATCGATTGATTTTCGGGATCCCCGGTAGCATTTTGAGAAGCGTTGGCTTCAAAGTCCTGAGAATGTCATCGATCATCTGAAAACGTATTAATCTGAACATCCGCCGGAAAAACTACCTCAACATCATCCACGCCGTAGGCGTGAAAATCATCCACATCATCGTGTAGTCTCATAATGGGAGGGCGAGAAGAAGAGGCTCCGGCCGCTGTCACGACCGGAGCCCATGAACAGATCCTCGCAATAGCGAGGGTCTATCACACACTGCAAATAAGCTGCCACTTTAAGCAGTCAATGTCCAGTCTCGCCTTCGGGTGAGAATGAGACAATCCTGCGAAGATGTTCTCCGACAAAGGGTTTGTGGTTGGCGCGAATGTGGGGCCATATTCTGGATCTGCCGCAGCTGCGACAAGTTCTGATTTTCGCTTTCTCCTAATTTCTCTCTATCTTGGTTTCAGTTGGCCTGAGTTGGATACGGTGCGTTTCTCGCAGGCACAGTTTTGGACACAGCAGGGGCATTTTGAGGGTATTTCCAGTTATTGCAGGAGAAGGTGGGATGTCCGCAAACCCTTTTCTGACGCTGGTTTAGATGGTACCGAGGGTGGGAATCGAACCCACACGCCCCGACAGGGGCGTCCAGGATTTTAAGTCATATAACTGCATTCCGCTAACTTCTGTAAATACTATATTTATCAATCAGTTGAATCTGCTGTTATTTTGGGTTTCGTTGGGTTTTATTGGGTATTGTTGGGTTCCCGCGGTCAAAGTCACGGGCAAAGTGGAAGGAGCTTTATATATAATATCCTATTAGCAAATTAAGCATAAGCAACCTCATGCCTTCATTTCTCGGGTTAAATCTTTCCTTTTGAATCTGCCGGCAAGAATTTTCCTTCCCCCCGTCCGCCCCATCCGCATATAATAAGCCCATATTTCATCAAGATTTAAGAAAGCAGCGCATAAACGATCTCTAACCGG